>JAWOGE010000333.1:0-7122 GCA_046497165.1 bacterium
GTTTTATTTCCGCCAGTTTTTTTTCAAGTTCAGGTATTTTTTCATATCCGGGGTAAGCTTTTTTAAGACGGGAAAGTTCTTCGGCAGCCTTTTTATGATCTTTTTCCTCTATGCTATTTTCTATTTTTTCGGCACTCCAGCCGAAAACAGTGTCTTTCCCGAGTTGGGATATTACATCCGGAAAAAATATACTGTCTTTAGGAAGCTCTTTGAATTTTTCAACAGCCTCAGCTGTTTTTTCATCAATATTTTCATTTTTTCCAAGTTCGTAAAGCTTTTGTGCTGTGAGAAAAACGCCAGACTCTTTCAAAGCTTTTTCTATATCTTTTTTATGTTTTATGACAGCAGGGTCTTCCCTCTCTTCCCGAGACATTGTCGAAATTATTGTATCTGCTTTATTAAGTGTTTTTTTTCTTTCTTCAAAATCAAGAGCGGAGGAGTCCAGCTTTGACATTGTCTTGTCAAGTTCCACCATGGCCGGTGTGTGTGTCGGTTCAGAGGCAAAAAAGGCTTTTTCAATGTTCGGATAGAAATAAACTCCCGCTGCTCCGATTCCAATGAGAAGAAAAATTATGGCGGCGATCCACGGAAGCAAGGATTTATTGCCAGATTTTACAGCAACTGATTTTTCGCTGGTTTCAGGAGTTTTTTTCCGGCTGTTTATTTCAAGAAGTTTTTCATCAACAACCTCAAAACGGACATGACGGGCACCGGCTATTATTGTGTCGTTGTGATAAAGTCTTGTGCGATCTTTTTTCTCACCGTTTACTCTTATTCCATTTCCGCTTCCGAGATCTGTTGCATAATAGATATCGTCCTCACAGGTTACTTTAAAATGCTTTCTTGAAACGGATATGTCGCTTATGACAAAATCGTTGTCAAGGCTTCGGCCGGCAAACATCTCTTCACGGGAGATGTCTACGGTTTTTCCTTCGTCTTTTCCGTCAAGAAGAGTCAGCTTTGCTTTTGCGGATTGTCCTGAAAGTGAGGCAAGGTCAATTATGGCTGTCTTTTCTGCGGCCATCTCCTCCTCTTCTTCAACTTCACCAAAAGCGTCAGGGGGTGGTTGAGAAGGTGGTTCGGGAGGTGTGTCAGGAGAAGTTGCCGACGGTTTTACCTCTTCCTGCTTTTGCTGTGATTCTTCGGTGCCGGATGTGTCCTGCTGTTTTTTCTCTCTTTCCGCTTTAATCTTTTCAGCAAGTTTTTTCAGGTACTCTTTATCAATTTTTGGTTTGCCGCTATCTCCTGACATGCTCATATGAAGCCCCTGTAAGTTAAATTCTCCAAAAAAACCAACGGTAATTGTTCTTATTTTTTATCAAAAGTCAACTATTTCGTACTCATTATTTTATTAAGTGTTCTCATTCCATTTCAAAGCGTTATGTTGAGATTAAAAAACCGTGGAACAGCTACAGCCTTCATCGGAAACAGAGGTTGTATCGGCATCCTCTTTTTCCGTATCCTCATGATGGTCGTTGTCGGAAAGATCATTCTCATTATCTTCATCTTGAAAATCATCTTCGGGTAGTGTGTCGTCGTCAAAAGTCTCATTGTCGTCATTATTTTCAGGAGCATCACCATCAGGGTCAAAATATTTCAAAAGGGCGGTAAGAGTAGTTCCGGCATAAACATTCTGTCCGTCAGCCATTGCAATTATCGAAGGTTTCCACATCCCTCCGAAATCGGGAACAAATATCTCCTCCCATGTTTCTCCGCTGTCGTGGGATACAAAAATACACTGATTAAATCCTTTTCCCATTCCTCCGACCCATACGGTGTCATTGTGTACGGCAAGTCCTCCGACTTCCGATGTTGTAAGTTCCCGGTTGGACTCTTCGGAAACAACTTCAATTTCATTGAAATCTTCACAGGGGTGATCGCATGAAAGCAGAGTCAGAGCCCTCTGTTTGTCACTTATGTTCAGCCCGTTTTCTTTAATTGCGGCGAGAAAATATCTCCCCGATGATGTTTTTTCGATAAACACTCCGGAAAACAAGCGATTTTTAACAACAGGGGTCCATGTTTGACCACCGTCAGCAGTTTCCCAGACACCCCCGGCTTCTTTAAGAACCTCTTTTTCATCTTCGCCGATATTCTCTTTTTCTATAATTCCCCCGGTGGCCAGTCCGTGATTTTCATCGTAGAATCTCAGAACATTTATCTTTATTTCGGAAACAGACGATCCTTCGGATGGACCTGGAATGGGAAATCCTTCCCATGATGCTCCCCTGTCTTCTGAGCGTAAAACCCGTCCGTCTGAAGTTCCCACCCAAATGGTATCTCCGACAACTTCAATGGATTCTTCGTTTGCGTTTTCCTCTTTGGGAAAAATATGCAGAACTTTGAAATCGGAAGGGTTTGAAAGTGAGAATTCAACAATGGCAACTACAATGTTGAAACTGTGAATTTCAATTCTTGTTGCAATCATTTTGTCACCGCCGGCATGAGCAACGGATATGACAGAGCCTCCTCCTTCGAGAGGATTGTTGGAGTGCAGACCTCCGGGACAGTCTTTCCAGTTGTCTTCAGATTCCGAGTATATGCAGAAAAATTCGTCACCTCCTCCGGTTTCGCTGCTTTTCCCTCCGAGAGCAACTCCCTGTCCGGGAACCCCCGAGCTTATGTCTATATATGCTCCGGTAGTGAAAACTCCGGGCTTGATCTCTTCAAAACTTTTAGATAAAAGAGAGACGAATAAAAAAGTTAATGAAATAATTAACAATGTTTTTTTCATAAGATACCCCTGTAATTACAACACCAGCAATTTTTCATTATAAAAAAAAAGACCGTAAATGAAAATTTATTCGATGATTTTTTTAATATGACTGGAATACATGAGTTTAGCGACTCCCATATAATTGGGTTTGAAAGCGAGACATTCGCCCATGCTGTGGTCACCTTTTTTCTTTCCTATTTCAAAAACCGTCATGTCCGAAGTTGTACCGATATAATTGACATTTTTATCAAAACAGGTCAGCTCTTCTTCGGGATCTATATCTATGGTGCCGAAATCCATTATGGCCCGAAAATGTTTTTCATATTGTTCGTTTTCATTCTGCTGGGCATTTTCTGAAACATGTCCGACATTCCCTTCGCCGATTATACCGTCGGGGGATGAGGGTTTCTTTTTAAGCTCTATTATATTTGAATGGAAAGTGAAAGCATCGTCATGGAGATCCATAAAAGGGCTGTTGTCAAAAGGGGATGTGCCGAGAAAAACGGCTTCACCTATTCTGAAATGGTTTATTCCCGGTGGGACGGGGCCCTGTTCCAGCACCGGAAGAGTGATGGAGCTTCCCCCGGATACAAGCTCAAGTTTTTTATTGAATTTAGCTTTTATGAGCTCATTGAAAAGATTCAGCTGCATGAGTTTGTCGTATGTGGGTTCTATACCGTACATGCATCCGAGATTTGTGCCGATTCCGATGACATCAATGTTGCTGAGATTGAAAACTTTTGAATAGAAATTCAGCGTGTTTTCTCTTAAAATTCCCTCTCTTAGCTCACCAAGTTCTATCATTATTATGACTTTATGGATTTTTTTCTGTTTTTTTGCCTCTTTGTTGAGAGCCTCTATGGTTTCGCGGGATGTGTTGAGAGATATGTCTGAAAAAGCAACGGTTTTAGCCGCCGCACTTACAATCGGGGGTTTTAGAAACATGGTGACAAAATCTTCGCTGACCTCCTTGATGGCACGAAGATTTGACAGCCTCGAGTCCCCGATGGAGTGAACATTCTTCAGAAGTTTTTTGTTAAGAATGTGTCGAAGAAGTTCTTTATTTCCTCCCAATACTTTGAGGACAAGAGTCCATTTTCGTTTTTTTTCTTCAAAATATTTATCAAGAAATTTTATGTTATCAAGAATTTTGTCTTTTTTTATTTTAAGAAGTGCCATACCTTACCTTTCTTTGCTCCAGCGCATTTCGGCATACTTATTTACATATCCAAGTCTTTCATAAAGCCTTTTAGCAGGATTGTCATATTCCACATGAAGCTTGACATCGGTACCGGCTATTTCATGAACTTTGTTAATTATCTTGCTTCCGTAACCTTTTCCTCTTTTATTTGCAAGGGTTGCAACATAAACCAGAACATATTCAGGAATAAAACCCGACATTCCGGTTTTATTCATGATTACCGCCGAAACGACTTCGCCTTCGTCTTCACCGACAACTATGAAGCCGCCTTTACCTTCAGCATCTGAAAGTGCGTAAGCTATGCAGTTGTCAATGTCTTTTTTAGGATCGCCGAAACGATCAAGATTTGTAAAAAGAAAGTCCACAAGTTTTGTTCTCGTGATTTCTGATGTAAAATCCTTCTCTTTTTTGATTACGGTAAACTTCATGTTTCCTCCGAAATTTAATTAATGAAAAACTGAAAACTGAAAAAAAACCATTCTTACAATGAGAATAATTAAAGTTTAAATATTGTATACGATCGGGAAAAGGATGTCAAGAATGTTCAAAATTCAGAAAATCAAAGATGTCCTATTAATCTGAGAGGAGGTTTGAAAAATATATTTGCAAGTGAATACAGCAACATAACTTGTATGTGTGTTGTGTCCTGGAAAAATGTTGAAAAAATTCAAGACAGTATATATACTGACCGATGTGTTTATTATCCGCTTATTGTCATAATAATGCAGTTTTTACTCTGCAGCAAATTTAAGGAGGATTAAAAATGAGTTTTAATCAACATGAAGTAAAGGAGATTTTAAAGGGTTACTCTCCTGAAAAAGGCAATCTCATGACCGTTCTTCATGAGGTTCAGTCAAAATGCGGGAACTATCTTTCAGAAAGTGTTTTGATATTCGTTTCTGAAGAAACAGGTGTTCCTCTGAACCGGCTTTATGGTCATGTTTCTTTTTATTCCATGTTTTCAACGGAGCCCCGTGGAAAACATATTATCAGAGTCTGTAAAGACGGTCCGTGCAATTTCAGCAGTGATTTTTTCATTGCCGATATGCTTACAAAAGAATTGGGTATAGGTTTTGGAGAAACCACTCCGGACGGCATGTTCACGCTTGAAGCGACCGCATGTCTGGGCACCTGTACAGCGGCTCCGGCTCTGATGGTGGATGACGAAATATACGGGAATGTAACTCCCGAGCGTCTCTCCGAAATTCTTACTACTTACAGAAACTGAGGAGGTGAAAATGGATTTCAACACTAAGATATTGTCCGACAACAATAACATTCTTTCAAATGTCGGTAAGATTAATCCGCTGAAGATTGAAGATTACATAGAAAACGGTGGATACAAATCACTTGAAAAAGCTCTTAATATGGATCAGAAAGAGGTCATAGACACTGTTTCCGATTCCGGACTCAAAGGTCGAGGCGGAGCAAAATTCCCCACCGGCAGAAAATGGATGTTCAGTTACAGTGCGAAGGCAGACCAGAAATACATGATCTGTAATGCCGACGAAGGCGAACCCGGAACGGTAAAAGACAGAGTACTCATGGAAGGCGATCCCCACAAGCTCATTGAAGGAATGGCTATAGCGGCTTATGCCATCGGAGCTACAAAGGGATTTATTTATGTTCGCGGCGAATACAGAAAATCAATAAAAACACTGAAAACCGCCATAAAACAGGCTGAAGAAAAAAATCTGCTCGGCAAAGATATTCTCGGATCCGGATTTGATCTTGAGCTTTCCATTGCTGAAGGCGGAGGAGCCTATGTATGCGGTGAAGAAACCGCTCTAATAGAATCCATAGAGGGAAAACGCGGAGAGCCCAGAATGAAACCGCCCTATCCGCCGGCTGAAGGTTTGTTCGGAAAACCCACCATCGTGAACAATGTTGAAACACTTTACAACATAACTTCCATAATAGATAAAGGTGCTGACTGGTTCAGCAGCGTAGGAACCACATGTTTTACAGGTACAAAAGTATTTATTCTCTCCGGGGATGTCAATGAGCCCGGTGTTCTTGAAACAACCATGGAGCACAGTATTGATGAAATTATCAACAAATACGGTAAGGGGATAAAAGACGGAAAGAGATTCAAATTTGCTCAGGTGGGTGGCTCTTCCGGAAATATCTTCACAGGTGATGTGACAAAAAAGATTCTCACCGAAGAAACCTGTCGCGAACATTGTGTCGGATTTGGAACATGTTCCATTTTTGTAGCTTCTGAAGAGAGAAGCATAGTGGAACATCTTTTGACCATAGCCGAATTTTTCGAACACGAAAGTTGCGGGAAATGCACTCCGTGCAGAGAAGGGACCCATCGTATAAGAGAGATTATGGAATATTTCTACGAAGATGAAGGTAATGTATCTGACCTGAGATTGCTCGAGGAGCTTATTCCTGTAATGCAGAAATCATCTTTCTGCGGTCTCGGTCAGGCTTGTGTCAATCCCTTTATTGACGGGATAACGCATTTCAAGAACGAAATTTTGGGAAATTAACCAGAAAGGAGAAACCCATGACTGATACTGTTAATGTCATAATAGATAATAAAGAGATAAGCGTTCCTGATGGAACAACAATTCTCGAAGCGGCACAGAGACTAAACATTGATGTTCCGACACTGTGCTATCACCCCGATTTACGCGACACGGGAAATTGTCGTATGTGTGTTGTTGAGGTTGAAGGTATGCCCACATTTCAACCTTCGTGTGCTGTAAAAGTCTGGGATGGCATGAAAGTGAAAACTTTTTCACCCGAACTCAGAAAAGCACGCAAGATGACACTTGAACTTATAATGTCAAGACATGATACAGATTGTCTTAACTGTAAGGCGAACAATAACTGTGAACTTCAGGATCTTGCAGAGCGTCTTCATGTAGATGATGTGCGTTTTGAAGTACAGCCCGATTACGAACATCCCATTGACAACTCATCCATTATCAAAAGAGATCCCACCAAATGTGTAAACTGTGGTCGCTGTATCAGAATGTGTAACGAGATACAGCAGGCAAATGCACTTGACTGGGCCGGCAGAGGTTATGAAAAAATGGCCATGCCCACCTTTGAAATGGAACTTTCGGAAACAACATGTATAAACTGCGGACAATGTATATTTTTCTGCGCCGCACCCTGGACCTTTGCCGAATCAACGCCACCCGAGGCGGACACCTCCGATGTACCGCAGATATCCTTTCCGGGAGGCGTT
>JAWOGE010000096.1:0-6320 GCA_046497165.1 bacterium
CCATTACTTGCGAAGCCGTAATTCGCCGCCCGGATGGCCAGCAAAAGAATGTAATGAATTGTGGATTTATGGAATTTCAGTGAAAAATCTCATCCGCCTTCGCTCACGCTCAGGCGGGAAAAGATGCGCCGCACTCCACTGGAACAGAAAAAGGAAAGTTTCCAGTGTTTCCAGTGTCTCCGGTGTCTCCACCATCCTCTCCACAAGCAACTGTAAACAATGTAAAAACCATCAAAAATGTAATTAAAAATCTCTTCATAACAAAAATCTCCCGAAGTTATAGTTTCTTACTGCGTAAATATAGCAAAAACAAACTTTTATGTCAAAATCTTCCTCGAAAAACACAGTTGTGGATTTTATCCCGCTTTGAAGGAACTTCGGATTCGGGTCAATTGAGCAACTACACGAAGTCGCTACTACATTTGAATTCGGCTTAACCTTCTTCGGGTTTCAAGGGTTTTGAAATAAATGCTCATTTTTTAAAATATCAAAACTCCTCGATGTCGACATCTCCGAACTCCATGGATGCGATGGTTCGTATGAAATCAGCGGAGGGAGATTTTATGGTTCTTTCCATGAAAAAATCTTTTAAATACCGTTTTTTGTCCTGAATTTTCAAAATTTTTTCTTCAATGGTACTTCTTGAATAAAATTTTTCAACGGTTACATGTTTTTTTTGTCCGATTCGATGTGTGCGGGCAAAAGCCTGCTCCTCAACCGCCGGATTCCACCAGGGATCAAAAAGTATCACATTGTCAGCAGCCGTAAGATTCAGCCCTTCTCCACCCACTTTGAGACTTAAGAGAAAAGTGGAAACATCACCTTCCTGGAACTTATCAATTACAGTACGACGATTTTTTGTGGAACCGTCCATGTAAAGATAATCTTTGCCGTGTCTCTGAAGTACGGTTTCTATGATTTTCAAAGTTTTAACATACTGACTGAATATAAGTACGCGCCCGTTTTCAGAGTGTATTTCGTCAAGCAGTTCAAGCATGAGCTGTATTTTTCCGGAATCCTCAGGATCCAGATCGTCATCGGACACCAGTAGCGGATGATTTGCTGCAAGACGAAGTCTTGTAATAAGAGCAAGTATCTGCATTCTGTCCATGTTATTCTGTTTTTCTATAAACTCAGCTTTGGATCTTAGAAGAAAAGAAAGATAGATCTCTTTCTGTCTTTTGGTCATTTCAACAGGGCGTTCTCTTATGGTAATGGGAGGAAGCTCTGTCAGCATCTCTTTTTTTGTTCGCCTCAAAATAAAAGGAGCAGAAAGTCCGGCAACTCTTTCCATCATCTCTCCACCCTCCTTTTCAATGCGTTTTATTTTTCTTCTGCTTCCCAGATAACCCGGCATTATAAACTCATATATACTCCAGAGTTCAGTAAGATTATTTTGAAGAGGTGTTCCTGTAAGAACAAAACGAAAATCTGAATTTATGGACATCACCGCTTTGAAACGCTTGGTATTTGAATTTTTTATATGTTGTGCCTCGTCAAGTATGACATGGGAATAATTCCTCTTGTTTATGAGAGCTATGTCCGAAAGTGCTATGGAGTAAGATGTTATAAAAAGTTCACTTTCTCTGTTTCCCCAGAGATTTTTTCTGTGAATCGGCGGATAAGAATCAATAACAGTGTGTTTCATACCGGGATAAAATTTTTCAACCTCTTTATCCCATGACCAGATAAGAGTTTTAGGAACAATTACAAGAGCCGGAGACTCTGTTTTTTCTTCATCAATAAATGTCAATGCCTGAAGGGTTTTTCCCAGACCCATCTCATCGGCAAGGACACCACCCATTTTCAATTTTTTCAATATCATCATCCAGCGAACACCGTCTTTCTGATAAGACCTGAGAGGAGTGGAGGAGTTTTTTCCCACTGGAATATCCGGCCACTCATTTTTTTGAAATGAACTTAAAGCTTCGATGTACTCTTTTCTGCTTTTTCTTTCTGTTCCACAAATATTCATTTTCATGTTTTTATTGCGGCTCACCATGAACGGCAGGTATTTAACAGGCATTTTATTGCCTGCAGATATCATCCCACCGGCAAAGACATCACGCATTTTTTCCATAAAAGGCCCGGTATTTTCAAGTATAACCGGGTTCCCCTCCACATCACATACAACCTGAGATTTATTACCTTTTTCGTATTGTTTAAGTGCTTCGACAAAAGATGCTGAAGATATATAACTATCGGTTCCCGGCAATTTTATATGGAAATAAAACCATCCTTCATCCGGTTCAATTTTCAGATCCACTTCCGAAGAAACTTTACTTTTTTCGGAAAAAGAAACTCTGCTTACATTATCCGGCAAAACAACCTTCCCCACTCTATTGAGAACAGAATCTTCATTTCGAATACCGGCAAGTAGCTCCTGCGGAGCGGAAAAAATCCCTTTTCTCAATTTGAACCCGGCTGTTCTTATGTTTTTTTTCAACTTTCCGACCAGTTCAGAAGAAAGAAAAAAGATATTATCACCTGAAATATAATCATGCTCGGAAGCTTTTCTGCCGGGTTCAAAAGTAAAATTTCCATCGCTTGTTACAATCTCTGTGAAGAGTATAATTTTTTTGTTTTCAAGGGAGATAGAAAAAATAAACTCAGGGTTGTCAACAGGAATTCTGGAAAAGGAGTAGTTCCCTGAAAGCTTCAGAAATCCTGAGGCCTTTTTTTCAAGATAAGCTATGAACTTTCTTGCTTCAGTTTCTTCTGAAATACTTACATTCATAGCAAGAAGAGAAGAGAGAAACTGTCCTGAAGAATCTGAAACATTTCTTACGCTGCTATTTTCTGTATTCAAAAACACACCGCATTTCTCAAAATAAAAGATATGCCCCGGCAGAGAAAAAGAAAGCTCCTCTTTATCCGTTGAATAGATAAGCATTACAGGTTCCCGGGAGTACCGCAGTTCACGACCGTTTATGGTAAAAAGCTCCGGCGAAATAACAAAAAGAAGCGGCAATGAAGACACCGGGTTTTTTATTATAAATCTTTTTACAGCGGGATTTTCAAATTTAAAATCCCTGAATTTCCCTGTTTTCATATCCATGAATTCAGAAAGTTCTGTTTTTTCAAATATTTTTTCACAACCGGATTTTTCAGGAAAATTTTCAGGAATATATATCTGTTCAAGAAGCGAACTTCCTGTAAGCTGTATCTCATTATATTTTATTGCCAGTGCCGCAACATGCTCACAAAGTTCACTCTTATGCCGACAAAAGGAACAGCTGTGTTTTATTATAAAACCATCTGAATTTATCTCCAGAGAAACAGTTGTTTTTTCAATATCATCTATATGTCCTTTAACCAAAACAGAATCGTTTTCATTTCCAAAAGAATGAACAGTGACCCGTCCATGGCGAAAAAGCTTGTTCCCTTTTGAAAAAGAGGGCAATTTTACAATACAAGCGAGGTCAACCTGTTGATTCATAAGAATGTCATCTTTTGTGTTTAAAATGATGAAACTTCGTAATCATCCGGATATTTCGGAACAAAAAGCTCTTTTTTAACGGGCTTGTTGTAAGAGATATCTTTGAACATAAATTGATTTATATTATGGATATTATCTACAATTATAATACTTGTGACTTCATTGTTTTCAGCAACCAGGAATATATAATTTATATTTTTTATGGTTTTCCGAGGTGTGAGTTTTATAAGAAGCGAACCGTCCGGAACTTTCATTCCGGCTTTTTTCGCGACGGATATGTTGCTGCTCGAATCTTTTATTTCAAACTGCTTTTTTATGGGTTCCACACCTTTGAGAAAAACAAGATAAGCTTCTATGTCCCGGCTATGTTCTTTTTTAAGAACACTCTTTTTATCATGATAAACAAAAACCGTATTCCCTTCATTTATAAAAGTCTGCTCTATGAGTTCACCCTCTTTTTCGGCATCTATTCTTATTGAAGATGGTTTTCTGTAAGTTATGCGTCCACTGCGGTTTTTCACAGTTTTAGTAACTCTGGATGTATATATCTGAGAAAAATCGGCGGAAAACATTTTAACGGAATTATACCGCTTCAACACCTTATCGGGAGTTTGTTTGTCACCGGCCTGCAGAAATAAAAAAAAGAAAACCGTTGCAAAAAACAACATTACACAGCTTTTCATAAGAGCTCCTCCAAAACTTTATTCATACAATCTGTACCTGATATCCTCGGTTGTTCTGTAGTGAAACAAAGTACCTTCATTCCGGGAAAAAACTATCAGAGAACCATCAGATGTTCCATACATTTTTTTAACATCGGAATAAATACTGTAGTAAAGATAGTTCACTCCGGGAGATATTTCAAAAAAGAAAGTAAATGACTTCTCTGTTTCTGTTTCTGACTTTCTGTACACGGCAAAAGATAGATCTTCGTCCGAATAACTGACACCCGGATCTTCCAGCATATTTTCATAAAGTTCCTCAGCTCTTCCCTTCTTACTGAATTTTCCGTTTTCATCGTTCTTCTGCACAGAATATGATGAACCGGCAAAAGCACTGTAACTGAAAACATCCCCGAAACAGTCGGTTATTGTATTGTTGTCCGAAGATGTCCCCAGATCCGACGATGTGTGTTCGTCCAGGATATCACCTGTCATAATTGTGACTGTTTCATCAACAGATAGCGGACATTCAGCATAATCCCTGTCATCAGTTATCATAATTTTATCGCTTGAGGGGTTAAAAGATGTCCTGTCAAAAGAGATGTTTTCATCAATAAAAGTGTTGGAATCGAAAGATATCTCACCTATTGAGCTGAAAAGGCTTCCTTCGTAGCGAAGCTCATAAGCTATCTTTCTCATGAGTCCCCGAGAAACTTCAAGGTTTTTTATTTCAGGAAAAAAGGACTCATCCACACTTTCATCTTCAGGATGTTCAATAACCAGACGACTATTGAACGGAAACATCTCCACAGTTCCGTTTTTCTCTTCAGATTCGTCAGAATTCGAAGGCATTACAACCCATCCACCGTTATCCAGGTCATAAGGACGGACAAGTCCATGGCTGTCGGCAACAAACAAAGTTAAAACACCCTCTTCTCCCACATCCACATAATTTAGTTCCGAAGCCTCAATCTCTTCTGCATCCTCTGAATCATCATCGATAAGAGGAATGTTTATTTTATTTATAAAAGCTTTCTGCGTCATCAGATAATAGGCCTTTTCTGTAACATTTACTGTTGAAAATGCCGCTGGCTCCATAGAAGCGGGAATAAAAACTTTGTTTCTGACGGACAGATCTTCAGCGGAAACAACGAGAACAATCTTTTCATTCCATAAAACCATATACCCGCTGCCGGCTTTTTCAATTTTGAATCCCGGTTTCAAATCAGGATCAGGAATATCCAAAAGGGTAAAATCAAACTTTCCACCTTTAAACTCAAACTTATAAAACATATTTTCATCTGTTGTAAGAAAACACTGCGAACTTTCGCATACAATATTTTTCAAAACAGGATCCCCGCAATTATTATTTTCTTCATCGCATGGGATATCCTCGGAAGATACAGAATGAATTAATTCGGCTTCATTGTCATAAAACCCCATTTCAAAACCGTTGATTCCGGATCCTGCAATAAGAAAACCGTCTGAAACAGGAACTGTTTTAACAGGCACATATTCCAGGCAGGCAGTTTTAACAGCCTCCGATCCCGGAAATTCAAAATTTTTTCCAAGATGATGCACCGTAAAAACACCCGCCGTGGAAGATTCACAAAAACCCTCTTCTCCGGCAGGTACTCCGGTTGCACCCAAAGAGTAACCCTGTTTTTCGACAGATACAGAAACATCTATGACTTCATGATGAAGGAAAATGCCCGGACCGCCCTCTTCCGGATCGTCAGCAACGGAAGAAAGAGTGCCGTCACATCCGTTTATAAGCTTTATACGGCTTCCACTTTTCATTATGTTGTCAGCAACAAATATGGCGGGAGCAGATTTCTCATCTTCACCGCAATCAAATTCTTCATCAAGAACAAAAACCGACACCGGTGTTTCAAAATACGGCTCGGAAGAGGAACTTCTGCAGGAAAATAATAAAAAAACAGAAAGAAAGAAAAAAAAGCACATAAAAAAACGAAAGGAACTGTTCATCGGGAAACCTCCGAAACTTCATAATGGAGCGAAACCCCATCCCGAATCCGGTCAATTTTCTTTATTAAATTATTTCTGAAGCAGGATACAAAAACTGTATCCGGTAAAATTTCAGGACGGGAATAAACAGGATAGGGTCTACACTCATCGAATTCAATTTCAGCAACAATGGATTCGTAAAAATCATCAGCCACTAGAACTCTTTTGCTGCTGCTGTCAGAAAGAAATAT
>JAWOGE010000155.1:0-8232 GCA_046497165.1 bacterium
ATCAAAATTAGAAGAGGCTTTTATTTTTTTTGTAGCATGAATAACATATAGGTTTTTCTACCGAAGACTTGTTTTTCTTTCCACACAAATGACATAATTTTTCTTCATACGTTGGGTCTGCATATTTATTATAAACAGACTCTATGAAACTTCGCTGATATATTACAGAGCTTTTCACTCTGTAGTGACAAAACACCATGAAAAACTTTATGTCATCACACATCGTCGCATGAAAGAGGATTTTAACAGAACAATGAAAGAGATTTGTGACTTCTGCTCCCTTGAACTCACAGAACAGCGTAAAGAAAAAATACTCACACAGCACAAAAAACAGAAAGAATTCAAAAGTGAACACCGTTACAACATAAAAGAGTTCGGACTCTCGGAAGAAAAAATACGCAAAGACTTCAGTTTCGTATATGAAAATTATGATGTTTGATATTTGTATATGCTGTTAATAGATTGGGGTTGCGGGACAGCGATGGGAATAGTATGTGATATAAGGCACTTGTTGATTTTAATTTGAACCGGTCATTGTTACATCTTTGATGTCGCGGTAAAAATCATCGAAAATAGATGAAATCTTAAATATCTTGACAGGAACACTGAAATAAAGTACTGTTGAAAGAGTCAGCTCTATCTTTATTTTTAAGCTGTTATTATTCATGGGATAAGGAGGTCGATTTGATCAAACGAACCATACTGTTTCAAACAATGTTTATTTTGTTTATTTTATTGCTTATTACCGGATGTTTCACCGGATATAAAGCTTCCGAAGGTGATCGACTTGAACAGTATCTTTCCCCGGAATCGTTGAAATCACTTGTTGAAAATCCCGAAACAGATATTCGTATAATCGATGTTCGTCCCGGAGACGCTTATGTCGAAGGGCATATCCCCTCAGCAGAATCATTTCCCTCTTCGACAATAATGTCAAGTCTTGATAAGCTGCCGAAAAAAACCTGGTACATAATTTATTGCGAAACCGGCGGACGGGCACAGCGGGTAATCAGGAAACTTATGGATAAAGGATATACTCGTCTGATGAACTGGGGTGGGTATACCAGGTGGTCCTACCCACTTGTATCTGAAAAAAAATAATGTCAAAAGAACCTACTGAATCAATCTATGACTCCTGACTTTTTCAGGTTTCAATGACAAAGTTGTGTGAATAAGGTTTAAATTGACTTGTCACATTTGCATGTTAGAATAACGGCAAGCTTATTAATTTTTGAAATGAGGTGGATTATGAGAAAAATTTTAATTATATCAGCATTGTTTGCTGTAATGATTTTAAGTTCGGTAACACTTTTCAGTGGTTCCAAAAAGAGTACTGAGAAAAAAAGTGTTGAGAAAAAGGACGCATCACCTTTTGTTCAGCCTGCACTTAACTATGCTTACGATGCCCTTGAGCCGCATATTGATGCAAAAACAATGGAGATCCATTATTCCAAACATCATGCAGGGTACACTGCAAAGCTCAATGCGGCGGCAAAAGGAACGAAGTTTTGCAATATGCCGATCGAAAAAGTTCTTGAGAAGATGGATATGAAAAATACTGCCTTACGAAACAATGCAGGTGGATACTATAATCATAATCTTTTTTGGGAGACAATGGGGCCTAAAAAAGGTGGAAAGCCGAAAGGGAAGCTTGCAAAGGCTATTGACAAGTCCTTTGGATCATTTGATAAGTTCAAAACAAAATTTTCAAAAGCGGCGGCAACCCAGTTCGGATCAGGATGGGCATGGCTTAATGTTGAAAAAAACGGCAAACTTTCAATATGTGCCACACCCAATCAGGACAATCCTCTTATGCCCGGAACAAAATGCAATGGAACCCCGATACTTGCTCTTGATGTCTGGGAACATGCCTATTATCTTAAATATCAGAATAAAAGAAGCGATTACATTGATTCGTTTTTCAAGGTGATCAACTGGGATAAAGTTGCTGAAAAATTCCAATAAGTTTTTGTATTTCTAAAATGGGCCCTTATATTTGACCTGAAATGAAAAAGCTTTCTGTTCATGCTTCAGATTTATATCCATAAGCTTACAAACCCCTGAAATAGCATATTATTGCGAAGAGAAAATTTCTTCTTCAAAGCCATTTTTTGTTAAAAATTCATGCACAGTGTTTATGTTTGTGTTTGTATCTCTGGAAAGTATAAGTTTTATTTTGTTTTTTTCATTTAAAACTGTTTCAAGAGCTTCTTTTTTACTATTTGTTTCTACGATTCTGCTTTCAGGGGTTGTGTGTTTCTGCATTGCTTTTTTGAAAGCGGAATATGCCGGTTTTTCTTTGTTTTCAGGATAAAGAACTATAAATCTGCTTGTTTGACTCAGGGCTTCAGCCCACTGTACAGCTTTTTTGTTGTCTGCATCGTCGGGAATATATGCCAGCACAGCAACTTGTTCTTTGTAGTTGCGTTCAAAAAATTCACGAAGGTGTTTTATTGCCGGAGCAGTGTGTGCGTTGTCAACAAATATGTGTTCTTCGTTTTTTGAATAGAAATTCATTTTACCGGGAAGGTTTTTACGGTCGGGTATGAAGGTTGTAAGCATGCCGGCAATCTCTTCTCTTGAATATTTCTCTGCAAAAAGAATGGCTGTGACCGCCAGAATTTCATCGAGATTTCCATAATATTTTCCGTTATGAGTTAATGGAATTGAATCAAAGGAAGTTATTTCCATTCTGTCTCTTCCGTCAAGAACCACAATTACACTATTGTCCAGAGCTACGGATACATTTCCCTCTTCAGCGTGCTTTCGCATGGTTTCATTGGTGTAATTTGCGGAAAAGTAAATAATGTTGCTGTAAAGTCTTTCTGCCATTTTTCGAACAATGGGATCATCGGCATTAAGTACAGCGTATCCGTTATCGTATACCTGTTCAGCTACAACGGCTTTTGTGTAGGCCAGTTCATCTATGAACTCTATGTCGTCAGAACCGAGATGTTCTTCAAAAGTGTTCAGAACCACTCCAAAATCAGCGTATCTGTAACCAAGTCCGCTTCTTAGAATCGCCTCTTTTGATGTTTCAAGAACTGCGGCTTCAACGGATGTGTCTCTCAGAACCAGCTGAACATGGGAGGAGTAGGTCATATCTCCTGTTCTTATGCATCTGTCTCCGAGGTAAAGTCCATTGTTTGTAGTCATTCCGACAGTTCTTTTTTGTGTTTTGAGACAGTGAGACATGAGTCTGACAGCTGTGGTTTTGCCCGCAGAACCTGTGAATGAGTACACGGGTATCCTGACAGGAGAATCAGAGGGGAAAAGCATATTGACAAGAGGTTCGGCAACATTTGCAGGTTGTCCGTCGGCCGGAATAAGATGCATGCGAAAATCCGGAGCGGCATTTATATCTATTATTCCCCCGTGCTGTTCAGACAGTGGAAGAGAGATGTCTTCGGCAATCATATTTATTCCCGCAACATTTAAATCAATTGTTCTGGCGGCTCGTTCCGCAAAAAATATGTTTTCAGGATGAACCTTTTCGGTTACATCTTCGGTTTTGCCTCCTTTTCGGGGGTTGCCGCTGAAAGAAAGTTTTACTGTTTTACCTTTTTCCAAAACAGACTTAATCGTTAAACCCTGCACAGAAAGACAGTGGAAAAGATGTTCGTCTACAGGTATTTTACTCAGTGCAGATTTGTCACCTCTGTGTCTTTTCGGGTTTCTGTTTTCCAGATTGATAAGTTTTTCTACTGTTGTTTTCCCATCTCCTGTAATTGAAGGAGGCGTAAGTTCTGCAGCGGCCACAAAAGAAAAATCAATTACAAGAAGTCGGAAAGTTTTTCCGGGCAGCTGTTCCTGTATCAAGAGCATCTTATCATAATTAAGTGCGTGAACAAATGCTTTATGAAAAAGTTCATTTCCCGGTGTTAATCCGGTTGTAACACCGTTGCCTCCAGAACCGCTGCAGGGTTTTATAACAATTTTTTTATTTTTAAAAAAAGAGAGATTGTCCGCATTGTTAAATTCACTTTTTTCAAGAGTTTCAGGAACGGGAACCCCTTCATCTTTAAGCATAGACACCGTTCTTGCTTTATTATCGGCTGTTTCAACCGCTATAAGATTGGTATCACCGGTTATTGTAGCTCTTATGATTTTTCTGTATTTTCCGCTACCGAGCTGAATAAGGTTGTATCTGTCAAGCCGGAGGCAGTTTATACCTCTTAAAACGGCTTCATCCACTATGGATTGGGTACTGGGACCAAGAACTCTTTTTTCTCGAATCTCTATTAATTTGTCGATGATTTCTTTTACCGAACAGGATTTTTCGAGAAGAATTGAACTTATAAAATTGTAGGATTCAATTAATGCAACTGTTCCCGCCACATCATCATGGTAACCGGTTATTACATTGTAGATACCTTTTTCCAGAGTGGATCTGGTTTTCCCATATGCTGTTTTCATGCCGGCAAGTGACTGTAATTCCAGAGCCACATGTTCGATGATATGGCCAAGAAGAGTTCCCTTTTTCACCCTTTGAAAAAAGCCGCCCCGTTTACCTATGCTGCAATGATGTTCAATTAAAGTTGGTATTTTTTTACGCAGGGATTTGTAAAGCCCCGGAATGTCATTGGAATATACTTCGTCGAATTCACCAAGGTCAAGACGCATTATGATCACAGGATCGGGAGTAAAATAGGTCGGACCTCTCATTATTTTAATATATTTTACAGAAAGAGGACTGTCTGAAACAATTAGATTTTCAAGCATCTCTTTTTGAATGAGGGTGTTTTCCCCCGAATCTATTATTGTTGACAATTCGGAATATTTTGATTTCATAATAAAGGTTTGATCTCCGTTTTATGGTGATTTTGAAACATTCTACGCTTTACAACTTTTGTCAGTCATGCAACATATCATGTTATTGCTTTATTCCGTAAAAGTCAAAAAGATAAAGTTTGTCTGTAAATCAGAGAACCATAGGATATATCTTTTCTTGACAAAACTGAAAGTATGGTGCTATATTTAATCAGAGTTGACAAACCATCTTTTTCAGAGGTCTTATGAAATATCTGAAACTATTTATTTTCTCTTTTTTTGTTTTTTTTATGTCGATGCTTTCTGCTCAGGAAAAAAAACCGGAATTTTATTTTTTTTATGCAACGGAATGTCCCCATTGTCATGATGCTTATCCTTATATAAAAAAGTTGAAGAAAGAGTATCCTCAAATAGAGTTCATTGAAATGGAAGTTCAGAAAAGCATGTTGAACAGAATAAAATTTCAGAAAGAGATGCAGAGATTGAATCTCAAAAGGGCCGGAGTCCCGATGTTTGTTTTTGTAGATAATCATGTTATGGGTTTTAAAGAGGGCGAACACGAAGAGAAAATAAAATCTATTATAGAAGAGGGCCTTGCCAAAATAGAAAAAAATGAAAAAAAGAATAGAATTAACTGTGAAGATTCTATGGTTGCCGATTTCAGACGACAAAAAAGTGGATTTGAAATGCAGTTTCGTCAATGTCTGAATGCCGGAAAAGACACAGGAACATGTTATTCTAAACGATCATCTGAATACCGAAATCTCTACAGATCTGTTTCTGCGGCATTGTTCGCCGGCTTGAAAAAAGGTGCTTCTTTTGATAAAAATGCCGAGAATGCTTTGAATATGGAAAACAATGTCAAAAAAAACTGGGAAAGTTATTTTTCTAATCAGGTTAAATCGTTTTCCGATGTCTGCAATATTTCCAGAGAGGATGAGTACTGCGAAATTATGACTGATGAGTTCAGAGTTTCACTTTTTTCAGAACGCATTGTGATTATGCTCGAAAGTTTATCGTTTATCTGTAATTGAAAAGCAGATTGAGTTGCCGGAGGTTTTTTATGAAAGTACCTTTTTTGAACCTCAGAGATCAATATATCTCCATAAAAGAAGAGGTGGATTCAGTTATTTCAAAAGTTTTAATGGATTCAGCATTTATACGCGGTCCCTATGTAAAACAGTTTGAGCACGACTTCAGCAGATTTATTGGTACAAATTACTGTACGGGCTGTGGAAACGGTACTGACGCACTGGAAATGGTCATATCGGCATTTGATTTTCCGCCGGGTTCTGAAATAGTTGTTCCCGCAAACACCTTTGCGGCCACAGCGGAAGCAGTTATAAGAACCGGTCATATCCCTGTGTTTGCTGATGTTTCTAAAGATTACACAATGGATGTAAAACATACGCTTGAAGTATGCAGTTCCCGTACAGCGGCAATTATACCCGTACATCTTTACGGTCAGCCTGTGGATATGGATCCTATTCTGGAATTTTCATCAAAACAGGGAATAAAAGTCATAGAAGACGCTGCTCAGGCTCACGGAGCCAAATATAAAAACAGAAATATCGGAACACTGGGAGATGCCGCAGTGTTCAGTTTTTATCCCGGAAAAAATCTGGGAGCTTATGGAGACGCAGGAGCCGTGGTTACAGATGACAAAATTATTGTCGAAAACATAAGAGCTTTTTCCAATCATGGAAGGGAAAGTAAAAGGCAACATGATTTTGTGGGAAGAAATTCAAGACTTGACGGAATACAGGCGGCGGTTCTTTCTGTAAAACTTAAATATCTTGAAAAATGGAATAATCACAGAAGAGCCGTTGCAGAAAGATACTTTGAAAACCTAAAAGATATTAAAAACATAGCTCTTCCCGTGATTCGTGATGATGTCAAGCATGTCTGGCATCTTTTTGCCGTAAGATTGAAAAATCGTGATAAACTGAGAGATTATATGGCTTCTCATGGTATAGAAACGGGAATACACTACAGTCCCGCTCTGCCTGAACAACCTTCATTGAAAAAATATGCTTCAGGCAGTTATCTCGCCTGTGACTATTCGGAACAGCTTCTTAGTTTGCCCATAGGTGATCATATCTCAAAAGAACAGTGTGATTTCGTGTGTGAAACAGTCAAAAAATTTTTAAGAAAACAATAAAGCCTTAAATCAACAGACAGATTTTTTCGTCATATGCCTGAGTTGTCACATGATTTTAAAGCTTCTGCGTATTTGCAGTCGTATGAAGAGATACCGGTGAGTTTCCCGTCTATATTCAGGGCTCTGCCGGAACATCGGTTGCAGTATCTTTTCAGGTCACAGTTTGTGCAGGCTGAAATATCGGCGGTCTTTATCTGTCTTATCTGTTTTAAAACCGGAGAGTTTTTCCATATGAAGGGAAATGATTCTTTTTTTATATTTCCGGCAGGTTTTCGAATTTCAAGACATGGGTAAACATCTCCTTCAGGAGAAAGGCTCAACAGATTTCGGGCCGCATCGCAGGGAGGATCTTCAGGTTTTTTTTCCGCAAACCGGGGGATGAGCTGTGGTTTGTTAAATTTAAGGCAGTCCTCAAGCTGTTTTTTGCTGATATTTATTTTTTCAGGTTTTCGATTGCCTTTTCTGTCAGGGTAGAATGTATAGTTGAAAACAAAGGGTAGATTCCTGTCTGAAAAAAAGTTCACCATATCTTTAAAGTCTTGTATGCTTTCTGAATGTATGTTTAGTGCAGCCTGAGCAAAAACTCCTTTGTCACGGAGGAATTCAAGACAGCGGATGCTTTTTTTAAAGGCTCCTTTTTTTCCGGTAAAATTGTCATGTGCGGTTTCCATTCCATGAAAAGATATCTGGAAGGAGAAAAGACCGTTTTCAGCCATTTTACCGAAAAACTTTTTGTCAAAATTCTGAGCTGTGGAAAGAATGGTTACTGCAAGGTAGAGTTTACGGCATTCATAAAATATTTCCGGGAAGTCAGGATGAAGCAGAGGATCTCCACCTGTAAAAACAACATAAAGTCCTCCTGATTTTCTGAACTCGTGAAGAAATTTTTTTATTCTGCTTAGAGAAAGATGCACAGGATTTGTTCGGTCTTCTCCAATATAACAGTGGGGACATTTCATGTCGCAGCGATATGTCAGTTCAATTATCGCAGTAAGAGGTATTATTTTGTCGGAAGTGTATTTTTTAATACTTTCAAAAACATCGTATTTTACAGATGTTTTTTCAATTCGCTGAGATTCCGGATTCTTAGATTCATTTTCCGGTGAATTAGCGGAGACTACAATATGAAGTTTTTCAAGCTCTTTTATAAAAGAAAGTTCCTCTCGAGAAAAGGAGTCCGCTCCCGTGGCTATTTTCTTTAATACAAGACCACCGTCCCTGTTGAGTGCGATATCTGTGAAATCAGAATGATTCATTATTATGGCACGGTCTTCGTAGATTTGCCAGGAAATACGGGGAGA
>JAWOGE010000241.1:0-6093 GCA_046497165.1 bacterium
GAAAAAAAGAAACCGGAAGCAGTTCCTCAAAAAAAACCTGCGGTAAAAAAAAGCAGGCGAAAAAAAGTAAAGGAACCTGTCCCTGAAAAAAGTAAAAAAGCAAAGAAAGAATCTGTAAAAAAAGAAAAATCAAAAAAACCTGTAGAAAAAAAATCTGTACAAAAACCTGAGAAAGAGAAATCAAGTGTTGAAAAATCTCGAAAAAAACAGGTTCCCGAAAAAAAACCTCAAGAAAAAGACAGCGAAAAAGCTCAAAAAGAGACAGCAGCTACTTCAGAAAAAGTTCAACTCAGCGGTTTGGTTTTTGACAAATCTGACAAAACCCCTCTTAACAAAGCAAAGATAGAAACAAATGTCTTCAAATTTCCCTCCTGGTCGGACAAGGATGGAAAATTTGTATATCCCATGAAACTTAAAAGCGGAAAATATGAACTGAAAATTTCTGCGGCAGGCTACAAACCACTTGAAACAAAAATAACCATTTCAGAAAAAGATGTCGGTCAATATGAAATAAAAGCTTTTCTAGCACTTGAAAACAGCGATAAAGTATCCGGGCTTGAAGCTGGAAAAAAAGAAGTAGCACCGACTGCTGCAGAAAAGATCGACAAAGATAAAAAAACTTCGGAAGATAAGAAAAAAACTGCCGTATTCAGGGGAACCGTCATTGATGCAGAAACCGGAAAACCTCTTAGTCGTGAGAATGTTGTTATCACCTACTTAAAAAAAATCATCATAACAGACGAAAATGGAACTTTCACAACAAATCTTCCTGCCGGCGAGTATGAAATAAAAATTCCCGTCACGGGATATTCAATGCTTACAGAAAAAGTATCTCTGGAAACCGGAAAAATTTTGGAGAAGAATTTTGCTCTTTCCGAAAAATCAAAAACCGAAAGGAAAAAACCGATTAAAAAGTTGAAAAAAGAGATACCTCCGGACATCACACCCTCAGCCTACACTACAAACATACCTTCATTAAGATATGACCCCGGAACAATCATTCAGGGCGGTTCCGCATACAGTAACGCTTATTACTTTAACGGACACAGAGTTCCCTCTCTTTTTCATCCGATTTCGGAAAAAACACTGGTTCCTGAAGAGCTCATAAAAAAACTTGAGCTCAAAAAAGCCGGCTATGGTTCTGAATATTCTGACTCCACCGGAGCTTCAGCAGAGCTTGAATTAATAGAACCTTATGAAGAGGTCATAAAAGGGAAAGCGGACATGGGACTAATGGACATATCTGTTCATGCCGGCGGAAGTGTTTCAGAAAAAGCATCTTTTCTTATGAGCTTCCAACGCGGCATGAGAGATGTTTTTGCAAAGCTGGCATACAGTGATAAAGATTTTATCGCCTACCCTGAATACTACAACGGTATGCTGCTTTATTCTCATAAGTTTTCCCAAAAAAACAGATTAACAGCACATTTTATAGCTTCTTCCAACTCTGTGGGGTTTATGGCTAAGGACAAAAAAAACGGTTTGCCGAACCTTCTGCGTTCAACAAACCTCGAATCTTCATTTTTTCAATTTGCAGGAGACTGGTATTACAACAGCGGAAATATCAAAAATCGTCTTTCCACTAATTTCAATTTGGAGAATTACACCTACCACGCACATAACGGCAGTGATTTTTTCAACTCTGTAATCAGCGGAACAGCTTCGGATAAAATTTCATACAAGATAAACGACAGCAACACTATAAAAGGAAAATTGAATTTTCATGCCGGATTTTTCGAAGTTGACGCCCGTGGCATGCTTTTACCCACTGAAGGAGAAACGGGGCACACTTATACAGGGGTAAAATACAAAAACCCCGGATACACCGGATACATCCATCCTGACATCATGATTTCACATATATTTTCAAAAGGTGGGTTTGAAATTGAACCTTCCGTATTGCTTTACGCCGATTTCCATAATAAAGATTATTGGGACAAAGGAGCAGATCCACGCCTGACCGCTTCTTACAATATTAATGAAAAAATTGAAATCTACGGAGGCGGCGGACTTTATTCACGAAAACCGAAATACGATATCAATGGCTATGTATGGGGAGAAGAGGAACTTCTTTCTGAAAAAAGCATCCACGCAAATATAGGAACAACAGCCTCACCTTTTGAATCTTTAAAAACCGACCTTTCTCTTTTTTATAAAAATCACTACAACTTATTGAGAAGAGACGGCTCAAATCCTGCTTCATACAACAATCTCGGATCAGCCTACTCCATGGGAGCCGAAGTATCAGCAAGTTACACCATAGGAGAAACATTTGCCGGAGGAGTAACCTACGCTTTTGCAAAACATGTCTGCCGTGACAGCGAACATGGCGAAACATACGCCTGCAACTCGGATATCCCTCACATTCTTAAACTCTCCGCACTTTATAACATAAACAAAAACTGGAGATTATCCGGTGATTTTTCTCTCGCTTCAGGACAGGTTTTCACCGATGTTGCAGGCTCCCGCTTAGACAACACAACAGGCAGATATTACCCTGTTTTTTCAGCAGAAAAGAATACCGAGCGACTGCCTGCATCTCAAACATCCAGACTCCGTCTGGAGAGATTTTTTATAGTTAGCCATTATAAATTGAGTGCTTATGCAGAAGCCCGGCAGATGTGGTTTGTCGCCGACAAAATATACAACGCCGATTTTTCAGAATATCTGGATTTAAATATCATACCGCTGGTCGCAACGATAGGTGTGACCGCAGAATTTTAAAGGAGGCCCCATGAAAAAAACATATATGCTCCTTATTACAGTTTGTTTTGTTGTCTGTGTAATATCATCTTGTGACAAAGACAGTTTTGGAGAGGAAAGCTTTGTTACCTCTCCCCGAATTCTCAGCATTAAAACAGAGCCTGCTGTTTTTTCTCCGGGAGATTCTTTTTCAGCATCCATGCTCATGGACAGAAACTGGAACAGCCTTGAAGACGCTACAGTAAAATGGACTTTTGGAAAAAATGTTTTTGTTAATACAGACTCTTTTTCCATGGTCTTTTCCGAAGAGGAAATAGCTGATCTTTTCAGTAATAAAGATGTCGAATCCTATGAAAAACACGGAAGAATGCTCACCGATGTATCTGTCGAGGTCAGTTTTTTATACGAAAACAATGTCCGTGAACTAAGTGCCTCAGCACCTGTAATTATCTTTGATGAAAATCTCAGCAACTTGGAAACAGTCAGCAATCCCACCATAAAGAATATCAGTTACAGCATAAACAAATCGGACACAGAAACTCTCTCTGAAATGTACATCCCCATTCAGAAAAATATAAATCTGAAAGAACTCACAATTGAGCTTCAGACAGAATCCGGTACCGGACCAGATACTGAAACCGATTTTTTCTACAGCTGGTTTGTCTCCCGACCTCTTTCTCATGGAGAGATCCCAGGCATTTCCTATGACAGCAATGATGGCAGAATTGTCCTTGATTTTGACGGAAACAGCGTTGAAGGTCTGATGCTTTTCTCCGTTCTTGTTAAAGAACCCTTGAAAAACCATCCTTATGAAATAAACAAACTCAATGATTTTGTTACCATAGCCATTGACATAGGCGAACATGAGGATGAAGATTCCTCAAATTAATCATTTTTCAGTCCGTTTTGAAAAAGCGACTTCTGTTACAAAACCAGTCTGACAACATATTTATACCTGATTATACCTGAATCGTTAAACACTTTTGAATTATGTGCGTTTAAATCCCGATTAGAATTTTATCATCAGAGGAGTTGTCTGAGGATTATCTTTGGCTCCTGTAAATCCGGGGACTCCGAGTACAGAGTAACCCCAGCAGTAAACTCTTTTTTCTTTTGAAAGTGCACATGTAAAGTTATATCCGGGGGAAACTGCTATATACTCTCCTTCAATTTTATAGGGAGAACTTACAAGATCGTAATTAGGGGGAAGTGTGGAGTAAATATCCCCATGTTCACCGTTTCCTATCTGTCCGTACTCATTTTCGCCCCAGCAGAAGAGTTCATTTTCACTGTTTACAGCACAAACATGATTGCTGTGCCCCGATACTGATTCCCAATTTTCAGAATCACCTACCTGAACGGGATATGTGCAAACAGGAGGATATCTTCTTTGCTGGGAAGCTGCACTGTCTTCTGAATAAAATTGAGCTTCACAAAGTCCGTTGTCCATGAGTTCCTGAAATTCCGGAGTGTAAATTACAATGTCTTCAGGAGTCCCGGCTTCGTAAGATTCAAAAACATCACCTGTGCCTATTATTCCCCATTCGGCAACTCCCCAGCACCATAAAGTCCCATCTTCTTTTATTCCGCAGGTGTTTGAGTTCATGGCAGCAACATCTTTCCAAGCGGATTCGTTTACTTTCACCGGATGTTCATAGCGACTGTATTCAGGCTGGGAACGATAGGAATACCTGTCAAAACCATCCCCTTTTTCACCATTTCCGAACTGCCCCATATCATAATTACCCCAGCAATAAAGTTCTTTATCAGAACTTATTCCGCAGGCATGAACAGAGGATATTGATATTTTTTCGAAATCGGGCCAATCATCTCCGCTGTTGATAAGTCTGGGTTCATAGGCTGTGGCACTTCCTCCGGGATAGGAAGAATCATAGCCAACCTGTCCGTTTGCAAGCTGCCCCATTCTGTTACTACCCCATCCCCATAGATCTTCTGAAGAATAAGCTGCTACAGTACTTCCTCCACAGAAAAGATCGTCATAATTGTTCTGTGAGGCTCCGAGAATTACGGGAGAAGGGGTTCCGGTAGCCTGAAAAGAGTGTCCATCCATACCATTAGCTATCTGTCCGTCGGCATTATGTCCCCAGCAGAAAGCTTCGCCATTTTTCTTTATTCCGCATGTGGAATCAGCCATGGAACATACATTTCGCCATGCGTCAAAGCCTACATTTGCAGGGTTAGGATTGGGATTATCACCGCCGGGAGTCTGATTGTTTCCCAATTGACCTCTGTTACCCTGGCCCCAGCAGTACAGATGTCCGCTTTCCTTTACAGCACAGACATGACTTATTCCTGAGGACACCATCATTACCTCATCTGTCTCAGTATCGGGTGTGTTGTCCCCGGAATTTCCGGTATCACCTGTATCTCCGGTGTTTCCGGTATCCCCGGTATTGCTTGTATTTCCGGTATCTCCGGCATCTCCGGCATCTCCAGTATTTCCCGTATCTCCAGTATTTCCTGTATCACCTGTATCACCTGTATCTCCAGTATTTCCCAAATCCTCGCTGTCTCCCACATCTCCATTTTTTTCACTCTCTCCATTTTCATCGGAAATATCCGCTTCATCGCTGACACAGGAAAAGAGCATCAAAACTGATACTGATATAACGAGAAATTTAATAATGTTTTTCATACTTTAAACCTCTTTATTCTTTTTCACAATATTCAATGTTTTTAAATCCCATATCTGAAAAATAGTTTTCAATAAAACAGCTTTCCGGAGCTTCATCCGGGTGAAACATGAACAAATTATATTTTGTATTGTCTACAAGCTCTGTTTCAAAAGCTAATCTGCCACCTTCAGATTCAGTAAGATCAAAAGCCTCCGTTATAAGCAGATCACCTCCGCAACTCACAGCAATAACACAGCTGTCAGCTGAATCATAAGCCACTATTTTAACATTTTCCGGTTTGCCGCCTGTTGTTACTTTATCACCTTCGTTTATAGAATCAGGGAAATAAGCATTCAACCAGTATTTGGTTTTGGTTTCAAGGTCATGTTCAAAGGATTGCTGTCTGTAAATTATTATATTTTTTGAAGAGTCCCTGCTTAAAAGACCTATCGATCTTGATTCAGAAGGTGGAATGGAATTTTTGAAACGATATAGCCCATCTCCCATCTCTTCTGAATACGAACCTATGTTTAAACCGCCGTTTAAAGGCGGAGGAGAATAATCATGCTCCATCCATATACCTTCAGGGTGTTCTTCCGCATGCTTCTGATTAAAATTTCCTTCGGGAAAGAGCTTCGATTCATCGAAAATATATCCGTCATAATTCCCGTACTCCGAAGGGACATCTTCAATTTTTGCCCTCAACAGTCCGTAACTGTCCGGAACTCCTTCATCACAGTTTCTCCAGCTTCCG
>JAWOGE010000248.1:0-6802 GCA_046497165.1 bacterium
TCTCATTGAAAAATGAAAAAGCTTTCTGTTCATAAGGAGTTACAAAAATCGCCGATTAACCTAAGGGTGAACCTCAGATTTTGTGTAACTCTTCTGAATCAGAATTCTTTCCCATATTTTCTAACTCAGAGTCGAACAATTCAGGTTGATATAACCTGAAAAATCGCCGATTAACCTTCGGGTGAACCTCAGATTTTGTGTAACTCTTCTGAATCAAAATTCTTTCCCGTGTTTTTTAACTCAGAATCGAACGATTCAGGTATAAAATATTTTTTTCAGACAAGATTTTTGACAATTGTATTCTAAAGGATAGAATTATGCGAATTGTGATGGAGATACTATGCAGATAACCTCGGGCCAGAAAAGAAGAGTCGGAATTTTCTTTATCATAGGGGTTGTTTCTGTTCTGGGTTTTGCCGCTGTACTTATAATGGATGAGGTTATGAAAAGACGGGATTGTTATTATTCCGAGTTTGAAGATGTTTCCATTGCAGGTCTTTCGGAAGGTTCCAGTGTTAAATTTCAGGGTATGAACATAGGAAGTATTGCCAACATTTCTATAGATCCCAATAATACAAAAATAGTTCGTGTTGATTTCTGTATAAAGCCGGATATTCCTCTTCGTGAAGGCACTGTTGCAGAGTTGGGAAATATAGGAATTACCGGATTGAAGTTCATGGAGTTGCAGGGTGGTGGAGATGGACCTGTTATTGATACGGGAGAGGCGATTCCTTCAAAACCCTCTTCATGGGATGCAATTACAGGTAAAGCCACTGTGATTGCGGCGAAAGTGGAAGAAATACTCAATAATATCTATAATATAACAGAAGGCGTATCCTCTGAGGAAATTGAAAAAGTTATTGCCAATGTGGAAAGGATTTCCGAAAGTGTGGATTTGATTCTCAGAGAGAACAGGGGTGAGATAAAATCTGTTCTGAAAAACAGTGATGTTCTTATTGTGAATATGAACCGGGGAGTTGAAAAAATAACGGAAGTATCAAACAATCTTTCCAGAATGACAAGAAAGGACGGAGAACTTGACAGAGCCATAGCTGACATAAGTGAAACAGCTTCAAAAATAAATGATTCCTATGAAAGGGAAAAATTTGAAGAAAGTGTGGAAAAAATAAATCATCTTGTGGAAAGTGTTCAGAAGACGGTGGATACTGTAAATCTTACGCTTATGAGAAGTCAGGAAGATATCACCGTATCTTTTGAGGAGCTTTCCGAAGGTATGTATAATTTCAACGAATTTACAAGACAGATACGCGAGAATCCGGCAACAATATTTCGGGGAAAAGGTGACGATTTTGAATAAAAATTATTGCAATTCTGGCAGGTTTTCGATTGGGATACGCTATTTATTTGTTTTTATTATTGTTCTGAATTTTTTTTCTGCCTGCTCATTGTTTCAGGATACAAGCCACAAAAAGCATTATTACCAGATATATTACAATCCGGATGATAGTTTCCCTACGAGAGATGCTGTGGTCAGAGTCAAAACTTTTGATATAGATCAGGTATATAAGCGATACAATCTTGTCTATCGTGACAGTAAATATGAGATGTTCTATTACAATTATCATTTCTGGGCTACGCGACCTGCTTATATTGTAACTGACGCAATCCTGAGACATGTTAAAAGTTCCGGTATGTTCAGGGAGGTTATTCTTGAGCTGGAAAAAAAACCGGACTATGTTATAACAGGGAGGATTATAGCACTTGACAGAATAAACAGTGGAGAAAGATGGTTTGCCAGGGCAAGTATGGAGTTTGTCATGAAAGATTTTCATACGGACAAGGTTATGTCTTCTCATTATTTTGAACGCCGTAAAGAGGTTTTCAATAGGAATCCGGTTTATATAGTCAGAGCCCTTTCTTCTCTCATAGAACAGGAAACTTCTGAATTTCTTAAAAAAATCGATGAAAAAATTTAATTTTCTGTTTTTCTGTCTGTCTGTTTTTCTTTTTCCTTTCTATTCTTATGCTGAGGTTGTTGACGAACAGCATGTTTCCAATTCTGAAATTGAAAAACAGCTTTCCATGGATAAAACTCTTGTGCCCATGGGGAAGGGAGCTATTTTTGTTCCCTATCTTTACGATAAAGAGTTGGAGCCCATGTTCACAATATTCAGAGATGGTGATTTCGTTCAGGATGCCGAGCCCGGTATGCGGATTCCTCTGAACCCCGGTGAATACAAAATATACATAGGCTCCGGAGCCATTGATACCAGAATAGAAAAAAAGGTTACAGTTGTCGAAGAGCGTGTGAGTGTTGTTATGCCTGAGTGGTCTGCTCTCATTGTCGAAGTGAAAGATGAAAATGACAATTTTATACAAAAGGGATATCAGATTGTTGATGAAAACAGTAAGTTGAATATAGGTTCAGGACGCGGCACGGATATAATGAAAGGTGAAAAAAAAGAGGTCTGGATAATTGAGCCCGGACTTTACAGAATAATGAAAAAAGGAGAAGCTCCTGAATCTTTCAGAAATTTTGTAACTGTTCGTGCCGTGGAGGGAAAAGTAACAAAAGCGGTCATGTATTTTGACGAAGAGCTTGACCAGCTGCTTGCAGGTGGCGAAACAGTGAGTGAGGAACATATTTCTGTCGAAAGAGGAAACTGGAGATTGAAATCCACCATAGCAGGTAACTTTTCTCTTCTTAATGATGGTTATTTTGACGATAAAACTGCGGAAAAAAACAATTACAGTTTAGGGGCCTCTTTTAATTTTTCAGCCAATTATGAAGATCCCGATTTTCTTTTTATCAATACTTTTGATATATACGAGAAGTTTCAAAAACCTTCGGACTATGATATTTTTGATTTTACCCGTGATATGGCTGAAATAAACTCTCTTTTTGTATATCGTATAAGTAAATATTTCGGTCCCTATGTATCTTTTCGCGGAAGAACAAGTTTCTTTCTCCAGTATCAGAGAGTGGGCGACAGTGAAGACAGTGTTTATTACAGAAAGGACAATGGAAAACTCACAGAGCTCGACAAAGATGATTACTTTGTTTATGCCTACCATTTTTCTCCCACTACTTTAAGAGAATCCACAGGCATTAATTTTGAGTTTAAGTACGGCACCATATTTTCCATGTTTGCCAGAGCCGGCTGGGGATTCAGACAGAGTATTTCACCCCGTATGTATGATATTTCCCCTGAAGAGATATACGATGATGAAAGCGGAATCACCGAGAATATCTATCATCGTGTCAGTAGATTTGATCATGCTTACGGCCCTGAATTCAGTGTTGATTTTACATATATGCCTTTTTCTTTCGTTGAAATAAAGGAGGAGTTCTGGATGCTCATCCCCATTCAGGAAAAAGATTTTTCAAGGGATATAAACTATATGTCAAGATCAACGGTTTCCTTTTGGATATCAAGTTTTGCAAGTATTCAGTATGAGTTTCTTATTGAACGGAATCCGGCCATAATGTCTTCTGTTAAACGACAACATTCACTTAATGTCCAGATTTTTTACCGGTTGCTTTAGTAAAAAATGAGAGAAAGGAAATAAGATGATTCGTTTTAAAGATTTTTGTGTTTGTTTGATGCTTTCTTTTTCTCTTATTCTTCCGCCTCTTCTTCTCGGGGGTGTTTATGCTCATGTTAGCTACAACTCAATAATAATGGTCGGTTTGTCGTTGTGTTACATGTTTTTTATTGTTTATATAATGGTGACCGGAAAAAGAGTATTTGTTTCATACGCAACAGTTCCGCTTATTTTTATATTGATATTCAGCGGGCTTCAGTTAATACCTCTGCCTATTAGTTTTTTTTCAGCATTGTCAGACAGAACCGCTTATTTTATGGAGCTCAATGGTTTTGAATATCATCCGCTGACTCTTTCTGCTCCGGATACACGCTACTCAATACTCAGAGTTCTTACACTCTGTTTTTTCTGTATTATGCTCTCCTCGGTCCTGAACAGAGGAGGAAGAAGCTGGAAAAGACGGATTGTCAATATTATGCTTACGACCTCCACTTTTGTTATACTGCTGGGAATGTTTTTCAATTTTGCGGGCATAGAATCCTGGCTTGACAGTGGCTTGAACCCGGGCGGTATTTTTATTTATCCAACCATTATAAATCCGAATCATGCGGCCGCATATCTGGGCATTTCCGGTATTCTTGCTCTTGCCCGTGTTACAGGTAATAAATTTCGCAGAGAGCGTTATCTTTTCGGAGCTATTTTTTTTCTGCACACTCTTGCGGTGGCGGCCACTCTTTCAAGGGGCGGTATACTTGCTTATTTCCTCTCTGTGATATTCATGTTCATATTTATGTTTATAAAACAGAGAGATTCGGATTCCTATGTTCCTGTTGCAGCTCTTTTTTTGAGTTTGACAGGAATTTTTTACATGGGTTATCGTATTATTATAAAAGAGTTTGTAGATGGAGGTGCTCAAAAACTTTTGTCTTTTTCTCTTTTCAGAGAATATCTGAATGATTTTTGGTTTTTGGGCTCCGGTCTTGGAAGTTTTCCGCAGGTTTTTCCCTTTTATCAGGCAAATCCTGCACGGCATTATGCACAGCTTGAAAACGAAATTTTGCAATTTATACTGGAAATGGGAGTTGTTTTTGCCATTCCGGTTTTTCTTGTCATACTCTATGTGTTTGTGAAAAAACGCAGAAAAAGTGTAATGCGACCCGCTGCTGTAACGGTTATTGTTTTTATTATAATTCATAATACAGCGGATTTCAATCTCCATAATTTTGCCACACTTTTTCCTGTTGTTCTTATGGTCGTTTTTTCGGTTAAAGATATGAACTTGAAAAAAAATATTTCAAAATGGACTTTTGCGGCAGTTTCCTTTCCTCTTGCAATGTTGGTTTTTTATTTTTCCCTGACTCCCGAAAACTTTATAAAAGAAGATGTGACTGCAGGAAAATCTTATGAGGAAGCTGTTTATCAATATCCTGCGGACTATACTTTGCCTTTCAATAAGGGGGTTTTATTTTTCAACTCTGGAAAGAGGGAAGATTTCTTTGAAGGGTTTTCTTATATCTCCGAAGCCATGGCAAAAGCTCCGGATTATTATTTTTTGTACTATGTTTCCGGAACATATCTTTTAAAGATGGGATCTGAGGAAAGAGCTCTGGAGATGTATTCTGAAGCCCTTGAAAAATCCGGTGATAAAATGTATTCCATGCTTGATAAAATACACAATCGTCTTTTGTCAAAAAATATGGAAAAGAGGTTGATTGACATTATCTATATTTCCGATGAAACCACTCCTCACATCCGGAATTTTATACGGAGAAAAAAACTCGGAAGTAATTTTATAAAGGGGATAACAAAGGGGCGGGAAACTCTTTTTTTTATTGCGGCCGGCAGAGCATATCTTCGGGACAGAGATATGGATTCCCTCAGGAAGCTTTTGACCTCTGTGGAAAAGAACCTTGATTCTTATGATGATGAAGAGAAGGGCAGTTTTTACTATCTTTACGGTTCTCTTTTTGAGCTTCAAGATATGCATGAAAAAGCCGATGATTACTTTTACAAAGCTGCAATTTTGACAGGCAATTTCAGGCATATTCTTAAACTTGCGAGACACTCTCTTCGTTATTTTCCCGAAAAATCGGAAAAATACGGTGAAATGCTCAGAGATGCGGCCATGAACAACAGAGATCAACTTGCAACTTACTATCGATGGAGATCATCCTATTCATGGCGTAATAAAAAATATAATGAATCCTTCAAATTTCTTGAAAAAGCTGCGGAAGTCTCGGGAAAACCTTCGCTTCATCTACTTCTTGCCAGAAGATATATGCATCGCAATCTGTACAGAAGTGCTCTCACTCAGCTACTTTATATCAAACAGAGATTCCCTTCTTTTATGGTAGAAAAAATTAACGAACTTACTGAGCTCTGCAGAAGTAAGCTACATGATAAACGCAATGAACTCATGAAAAATGAATATTTAAAAGATTAGCAGCTTTGGTCTCATGGAAAATCAGGCGGCATTGAATTCATTCACATAGTGATCTCTTATTACAGCGGAGTACTTTAAAAAGTAGGAATCGCCTTTTTTTTTCTGAAATTATTGTGAATTATAAACAACATAGAGTTTATATCGATACAAATGGTGTGAATTTGATTTGTAAGCTCTTGATATCTTTTTGAAATAAACTCCGGAAATCAAATTGCTTAAGAAGAGGTGTTCATTTCCTTAACTAACACCTGATGCGTTCTGCATCCGACAGCACGATCTCTGCTGTATCACCAATTTTCCCCGGACTTCCGGTCCGGGGTTTCTTTTTTTGTAAAATACACAAGTTTCGCATATGAAAAACAGCAGCAGATCTAAAAGAAAACCTGCATACATTGCTGCCAATGTTACAAAAACCATAAAAAACAAAAAAATTTTGACTTTGAAAAATGGAAATGGTCAAGTTTTTCTGGATAGAAAATTTCAAATAATTGGTGTATTCTCTTAAGCTTGATCTGGTATTGAACCCGATCACAATCATATCTACGGATATTTAATGTGTGATTTGCGGACATCTCCGCCACAAAAAACACCGGTTCACCTCGACCGATGGACCGTTCATCGATCTTCGTGCTTACCCCTTCCTTTTTTTGTTATCCGCATTGTGTATCTCTCCCCTCGATATCTGAAAAAAGCGGGAAAATCGCGATTATTCACCGTTCGCAGCAGATCGAACTGTTCAGCGATGGTTTTGTCGACATCAAGCTCACTGTCTGCCGGTGTGCGTTTCGGCCAGACGGAGGACTCTCCGTTCTGCGGTACCGGGATTAATGCACTTGTTCTGTACCGCTCCAC
>JAWOGE010000253.1:0-7954 GCA_046497165.1 bacterium
TCTCATTGAAAAATGAAAAAGCTTTCTGTTCATAAGGAGTTACAAAAATCGCCGATTAACCTAAGGGTGAACCTCAGATTTTGTGTAACTCTTCTGAATCAGAATTCTTTCCCATATTTTCTAACTCAGAGTCGAACAATTCAGGTTATACTAACAATAAAACATCAAAAAACAAAGTTTCAGACTGAAAAAAAGCTCTTTTCTTGATTTGCGTCTTTTTTCTTTTATTATTTTCAGAAGATTGTTATCAGACGGAGTTTAACAGGTGGTATTCAGCTCTCCGGCATTTCTTTTCTTGTTTCTTCCTGCGGTCTTATATATCTACTCTTTTTTGGGGAAAAGAGGTCGCAATATTTTCCTGCTTTTTGTAAGCCTTCTTTTTTATGCATGGGGCGAAGGATTTTTTGTTCTTCTGATGCTTGCTTCCTGTTTTTTTAATTATTACAGCGGTCTCATTATAAATGCTTTTAAAAGAAAATCGATGCATTCTCATGCAAAATGGACTCTGTCCGCAAGTGTAACTGTTAATCTCATATTTTTGGGCATATACAAATATTCAGATTTTTTTGTAAGGTCAATCAACAATGTTATTGAGGCTTTGGGGGCGTCTCCATTTGAAGAACCCCGCATACATCTTCCCATAGGCATATCATTCTTCACTTTTCAGGCCATATCCTATGTGATCGATATATACCGGGAAAAAAATGAACCGCAGAAAGATCCGGTTAAGGTGGCACTTTTCATCTCTCTTTTTCCTCAACTCATTGCGGGGCCTATTGTACGATATCATGACATAGCCCGTCAGATTGTCAAACGCTCTTTTTCCACGGGAAATGTAATCATCGGCCTTAAAAGATTTGTTTTCGGACTTGCGAAAAAAGTTCTCATTGCCGATGTGCTTTCAGGAGTTTCAAATACCGTGTTTGAAATGAATCCGGAGAAACTGGGAATAGCTCCGGCATGGTTCGGAGTTGTTGTCTGGGGTATTCATCTGTATTTTGATTTTTCAGGTTATTCCGACATGGCCATAGGTCTTGCCCGTATTTTCGGTTTCCGTCTTCTGGAAAATTTCAATTATCCTTACATCTCCCGTTCAATAAGAGAATACTGGACTCGCTGGCATATTTCACTTTCCACATGGCTTAAAGATTATCTCTATATCCCTCTCGGCGGAAATCGCAAAGGCAAGAAACGCACATACATCAACCTTTTTATTGTTTTCGTACTATGCGGTCTGTGGCACGGTTCGGCGTGGAACTTTGTGTTTTTCGGAATATTTCAGGGAACGGTGATGGCTCTTGAGCGTATGGGTCTTGAATCTTTTATACGCTCTCTGTGGAGACCTTTGCAGCATGTTTACTTTCTTTTTATTCTTCTTTTAAGCTATGCTGTGTTTATTTCAAAAGGCTTTTCCTACAATCTGAGCTATTTTGGAGCTATGTTTTCAGGCTCTTTTTACGGGGGCATCTCTTTTTCAGAGCTTATGGATTCTTATTCAGCAGCTTCGCTTGCAGCAGGGTTGATTTTTTCCCTTCCCGTCTACCCTTTTCTGGAAAAAAAACTGAAACCTTATTTTTCCTTATCTTTCGAAACCCGAAATTTCGGAAAAATTGCAACTCTTGTAAACGCTCTGTTTTTTATTACACTTTTTATTGCATCGGCCATGACTGTTTCCATGCGCAGTTATGATCCTTTTGTTTATTTCAGGTTCTGAAAATGAAAAAATTTATCATATTGACAACAATTCTGATTTTTTATCTCGTCGCTGTTGAAACCATGCTCACGGTTCTCAATGTAAAAAAAGTCAAAAACGGTTTTGAATATTTCATAAGCCGAACCTTTAACAACGAAGAGTGGGAACGGGCACAGGAGATGTTGGAGAATTTCAGAGAAATAGGGCAGCGAACTTTTAGAAAAAAAGATACCCTGCTTTATCTCTACAAACCTTTTTCAACAAAATATTACACCATAAACAAACATGGATTCAGAGGAGATCCCATTACTCCGGCAGAAAAAAACGAGATTAGAATAATAGCTGCCGGCGCTTCGGTTATGTGGGGAATATTTGTGCCGGATGATGAAACAATTCCAGCCCTTATTGAACAAAAAATCAACAGGAAATACGGACACACGGGTTATAATTTTACATTGTGGAATCTTTCTGTGGAGGCGTTTGATTTTCAGCGTATTTTTGCATTAACCAGACATTTTTACGAAGATATATCCCCTGACGGAATGTTCTTTTATTCAGGTTACGCCGATGTTCTATACGCTTCTGTTGACGGATACAAAAAACATGAACCTTTTGAAGACAACGGTCCTACAACTCATACAATATTCGATATGCGGGAAACGACATGGCTGGCAAAGCTCACCATGGGAACAAGAGTCGGGAATCTTATTTTAAATGAGTTCTACACTCCCACAGATTTTTATCCCGATTTTAGAACAGGAACAGTCAGAAATCCTGAAAAACGCAAGGAACAGTTGAATGCTTTTGCAAAATCATATGTGGAAGGTTTCTACAACGATGTAAAAAAAGCGACATCTTTTTATGAAAAAAGAGAGCTCCCGACTCTTTTTTACTTTTCTCCGGCTTTAATATTCAAAACACCCAAATCAAGAGATGAAAAACTTTTTCTGGAACTTTACAGAAAATCCTTTCCGCTTTTCAACTATTATGCTAAACAGTGTATAAATAAAGTTTTTGAAAGAGACAGAAAGGAGAAAGATCTGTTTATCTCTCTTCTGGATATCTTTGAAGGGGAAAAAGATAGTATTTTCTGGGACAATGTCCACATAAATCCTCGCGGAAACAAAATAATAGCCGATGAGATATTCAGTGATATGGAAAAAAGAGGTTTCATACAAAAACTCATTGACAGGAAAGAGAAAAAAACTGATCTCTGAAAGACAGTGTGCTGATCTGTTGCAGTTCAAAAGCTTTTGAATCATTTGATTTTATTTTTAAAACGAATAAAATGCGATATTGTGTGTTGATAAATTTTAAAGTGAAAAAATATTCACTTGTTTCGGGGGCAATTATGGTTAAAAAACTTATTTTTATTAAGCTGGTGGCTGTTCTATTTATTTTTGTAATCGCCGGATGTTCTGATGAGAACAAAACTTCGGATTATGAGTCGGAAAAATGGGACAGCGATAATGAAACCACCGAAGAGTCTGATTTCCCGGGTGGAAATGATGACTCAGGATTCCCGAACGACGAAGATGACGACAGCGATGACAATGACAGTGGCAAAAAAGATGAAGACGAAATCGATTTCGGTTCGGGATTCTGCTCCTGTTTCGGTTTTAAATATAAATTACCGGAAATTTATGCCGAAGATTCTGAATGGTGCATGAAAGATGATGATGATGACGGCATATCCAACTGCATAGAAGCTCCCAACGGCGTTCTTGTTGACACTAACAGTGACGGGACTGCAGATTATCTTAATACTGACAGTGACGGCGACGGAATTCCGGACCGACATGAATGTCCTGAGTTGCTGGGAGAAAAAGATGATGACGGTGATTTTTTGGAAATGCCGTATTGCAGAGATACCGACGGAGACGGAGTCCCCGATTATCGTGATACAGACAGTGACGGTGACGACATTCCTGACCGGCATGAATGCCCTGATTTTTATGAACAAACAGGATGTCGTGACACTGATGGTGATGAAATTCCCGACTATCTTGATACAGACAGTGACGGTGACGGAATTCCGGACCATTATGAATGTCCGGCATTTGACCCTGTTGAGGGTTGCAGAGACACAGATGGAGACGGGGTTCCCGATTATCTTGATCTTGACAGTGACGGTGACGGTTTTCCAGACAGTGAAGAGTGTCCCTATTTTGATGAAGAGGAAGAGTGTGTGGATACAGACGGCGACGGAGTTCCCGATTATCTGGACCTGGACAGTGACGGCGACGGGATTCTTGATGAAGACGAACTTTATTGTGACAATATTGACAGAAATTGCAGGACATACACAGATTGCGACGAAGACGGGGTAGATGACAATACTGAACTTGCTGCCGGAACTGACCCATGTGTTGACGATGCAGAACTGTACGAAGAACACTTTTATGTGATTCTTCCTTACGAAGGACCTGAAGAAAATGAACCACTTGAGTTCGGAACAGAGATACAGAAACTTGATTTTGTCATATCAATGGATCTTTCAGGTTCAATGAGTGATGCCAGAGATAATCTCAAACAGGATGTCGTGGATGTGGTTATAAACGGTATTGAAGATATTGTACCTGATCCTGCTTTTTCAATCTCTTCTTTTTCAAATATTGAAAATTCACCATATTTTATGGATCAAACAATAACAAAAGATTCAACCGCGATTCAAAATGCAGTTAATACTCTCGATGGAGAAGGCGGCGGTACCATCGAATCTCAGTATGAAGCGATGTATCAGGCAGCAACTGGGGCAGGATTCGATGGAGAGTTGCTGAAATTTGATTCCAGTGCCTGTTTTAGCAACCCCATTGCATGTGCTATCAATGTTGACAGTTATTACAATTCCTACGCTGATGTTTTCATAGATCCTAAGGATTGTACCGGAGGGCTTGGAAATATCGGAGGGGCTTGTTTCAGAGAACATGCCCTACCCGTTTTAATGCTTGTAACCGATGAACAGCTTTACGATATCAACAACGACATAATCAGTGATGCCGGTATAACGGCTTACAGATATAAATGGAATGAATCCAAACCGGATAAGGGACATTATGAAAAAGAAGTCATTAATGCATTCAACGATATAAATGCAAAATTTATAGGAGTTATCGGTTCAGGTCTCGGTGATTTGTTTATGGATATAAAAAAACGAATGAAAAAAATAGCGGACGGTACAAATTCAAGAGGAATGGCGGGAGAATATTTTATATACGAAGTGGGATATTTCGGAACTGGACTTTCCGATGACATAGTCGGAGCAGTTGATGAAATACTTCACAACATCCAGATGGATATAGATACAGCAAATGAATCGGTGGCAAATGTTCATGCAATAGATACAACACAGTTCATAAAATCGGTAACAGCAAGTCACAGCAATCCTCCCGAAGCTTATGAATCAAAATCGGGAAACACATTTAAAAAAGTCAAACCTAAAACAGATCTCTTTTTTGATGTTGTTTTTGAAAACACAACATTTGAACCCGAAACCACACACAACACCTTGTTCCGGGCAAAAATTCATGTTTTCGGAGAAGGTGCCATACTTGACACAAGAGAAGTTTATATTATAGTTCCCGGAAAAGAATCAAAACCCGGCGGAGTTCCCAGTTAAGAAATCAGAAAATTGGCCGGAGTGAAGTAACGGGATTGGAAATAAATTTTAATTTGCTAAAGATTTTTGTATTTCAAGAACTTTTTCGAGTGGTAGGTCGGTGATTTGTGAAACAACTTCAGGAGGCAATCCAGAAAAAAGGGCTTTTTTACAAGTTTCAACGGCTTTGAGGTAAGAACCTTCCTGTCTCAGCCTGTCAGCGGTTGAAATCATTTTAACCTCTATATCTCTGTCAATAGTAACCTCGGTTTTAATTATACTCATAAATTCCTCCATTTCAAGACCTGAAATCTCCAGTAGATAGATCAAAATGTAATCAATAAATTCCTGATTGAACAGCCCGGATTCACAGATGAGCTTAAAAATAAAGATCAGGTTCGCTCTGTCCATGTGATATGCCCGTTTCATCATTTCGATGGATATCCGGAGCTTCATTTCATCGCCGAAATCTTTGGGGCTTTTATCTGAATCCCACTGTGCGGTGTCAAAAAGAAGATAGGGGATGTCAATCATCCACTTTTTAATTTCATCGTTATCCGTAAGGAGATCTCTGAGTTTTTTCAGCTTCCATTTTCTTTCTCCATGATAGAAAATAAAAGGTATTATGATTCTCGGTTTCTTTTTTCTTTTTATATCTTTTTCCCAGATATTTACCATATATCTCAGAATCTGAAAAAGGATCTTGTTGTCATATTTCGATTTATGTTCAAAAAGAAAATAGATGTTCACGGGTTTTTTATCGGAAACGGTTTTTGTTTTAACAACAAGGTCGGTGATATTTTTATGCAGATTTGTATCAATGTGAGTGTCTGATTCAAACTTGATATAGCTGAAATCGATAATTCTGTTGAGTTTTGCAGGAAGAGAATCTTTGAGAAATACTCTCATATTACTTTCATTTGAGAAAGTTTTGATAAAAAACTGATCGTGCGGTTTGGAATCCATCTCGCCTCCGTTTCTGCAATGTTAAATTGCATGGTTGTATATGTCAAATTAAAGATATAAAAAATATTATTTGAATTAACAGATAGTCTGCATGATGGTATACCTTTTTACAATACCTCTTCTCACTCCTCTCCTGAAATAGGAGTGGATGCTGCAAAGATTGTCTCTTTCGGTTAAAGAAAAAATATGGCGACAAAGTCTCCCTCTCTTGGTTCAGGAGAGGGTCGGGGCGAGGTGGCGGAATTGGAAATAATTTTAATTTGCTAAATATTTTTGTATTTCAAGAACTTTTTCGAGTGGTAGGTCGGTTGCATTACTGACAACCGATGGGCTCAGTCCGAGAAGTAAAAGCTTTTTACAAGTTTCAACGGCTTTGAGGTAAGAACCTTCCTGATTATTGAGTTGACGCTTGATCATTTCCAATGTGGATCAAAATAGAAACAACCCCGAAAGCAGACCGAACATGATGCTGTAAATGATAGCTTCAAGCTGTATAGTCCAGAAAATCTTCTTTGCAACAAACTCCTTTTTGAGATAAACAATTCCCTCTATCGTATTTGAAAAAGGTATTGCACTCCCGAAATCGGCATATACGAACATCAGTGTACTCATAAAAAAGAATTGCATGAAAAAAGACTGCTCTTTCAGAAAAGGAAGTAAAGGATAAAGCACCACAGACATCAAAATAGCTCTTACAAACTGAGAAGGAATAAGAAGTTTTGCAATTCTCATAGATTCATCTTTATCATCCATATCCCTGAAAAAAGATTTGTATAGCCTCCCCTTTCCGGAATACATCCCTTTTGCCAACTGCAAATCAATAACACCAGCAGTAATGTAGCATACAAAGTGAATAACAAAAAAAAGTAAAGTGAAAATCAAATAGATCATCTGACTCCTCCTGAGAAATAAACAAAAACCGTCAGATGATAACAGAAATTTAGATCAAAAGTGAAATTAATCGGTATAAAACCTGAATCGTTCGATTCTGAGTTAGAAAACATGGGAAAGAATTCTGATTCAGAAGAGTTACACAAAATCTGAGGTTCACCCGAAGGTTAATCGGTGATTTTTGTAACTTCTTAAGAACAGAAGGCTTTTTCATTTTTCAATGAGAGAGTCGGACGGTTCAGGTAAAATCCTATTTTGTTGCCTTCGCTGTCAATAATTATTGTAAAAGAACCTTTTCCTTCCGCTTCAATTTTTGTTTCAGGCGTGTGGATTTTTCCACCATTGTTAAAAGCCTTTTCAAGAATAGTATCAAGTTGTCCTCCTGCATTAAAGTGGATTAAAACACCATCTTTCCCGGGGGTAAAGTTTTCAGCATAGCTTAATGCTCCGTTTACATTTGAATCTTCAGGGAAAAATGCCATCTTTTCTTCTTCACCTTCACAAATTGAAAGTTTTGTTTCCAGCAAATTTTCATAAAAATTTACTGCTCTGTTAAAATTAACAACCGGGATCTCAAAAAAACTGACAAGATTTCTCATTTTTGCCTCCTTGTGCAAATTAAAAAACACCGGAATTTTTCCGGACACATAAAATAATACCAAAAGCCGAATGATTTAATTGAAATATTGCGACAAAATCTGAATATTCTACAAATAAAAATCTGAAAAGGCAGGGTGTTTGAAAAAATACTCGCCGGGAGTCAATGATGTTATAGATTTGAAGTCATTTATAAAATGTGCCTGATC
>JAWOGE010000103.1:0-11831 GCA_046497165.1 bacterium
CCTTCAGGTTCAATAAATATGCTCAGGGAGCTAACTTGTGCAATATATCTCAATGAAACACATTTCAACACTTATTTTTCTTCAAAAGAGCTGTGGCTCATGGCTACCATGCATAATGCCACGGCACTTCGCATATCGGAAGTTGTGGGTGCAATACAGGATGGTCTGACAGCGGATATTGCTGTTTTTGACGGAAGAAAACAGCATGATTCGTATGGTGCGGTTATAGATTCCGATGTTTCTCTTGTGTCTCTGGTTCTCAGGGGCGGGATACCTCTTTACGGCGACAGTAATATTTTTCCTGCACTTCGAGATACGGAGGAGTGTGAAAAACTGGATGTTTGCGGAAGAGAAAAGTCCGTTTGTGTTAAAAGAGAAACAGGCATGAGTTTTGAAGAGCTTGCTGAAAAGAATTCACGGGCATACGGTCTTTTTTTCTGTGAAGAACCGGAAGGGGAACCCACCTGTATTCCCATGAGAACTCCGGGAGATGACCCTCATTCTTATGATGGAATTCCAACAGTAAGTGACAGAGACGGAGACGGTATTCCCGATCATGAAGACAACTGTCCCGATATTTTCAATCCCATAAGACCCATGGATGGAGGAGCTCAGGGAGATAAAGACGGGGATGGAAGAGGCGATGTTTGTGATCCCTGCCCACTTTCGGCCCATTCAGAAACCTGTTCCGTTCCTGATCGTAATGACAGAGATGGGGACGGTATTCCGGACTTTGAAGACAACTGTCCATTTGTTTTCAATCCGGATCAGGAGGACAGTGACAATGACGGCATAGGTGATGCCTGTGATCTTTGTCCTGATTTTTCTAATCCCGGCTACGGACCCTGTCCAGCTACTGTTTACGACATAAAAAAAGGAGATATAAAACCCGGAGCTTCGGTTTTTGGGGTAACCGGCATAGTAACGGCTGTTTTGGACAAAGGCTTTTATATGCAGGTTGCAAAGGATTCCGATCATTGGGACGAAGTTCTAAAGCATGAATACAGCGGGATTTTTATTTATGCTGATAAATCGGTTGTTCCGGGAAATCTTGTTTCTGTGGGTGGTAAAGTTGAAATTTTTTATGATTTAACAGAGATTAAAGATATTGTTGATTTCCAGATACTGGATGATTCTGAAATACCGCCTTCTCCGCTATATGTAAAACCTTCGGAAATAAACACAGAGGGAGATTTTGCTGGAAAATACAACTCTGTTCTTGTTTCGGTAAAAAGAGTTGAAGTTACGGATGACTCTCTTGGATACAATGAATTTCTTGTAACGGGAGATCTTCGTGTTGATGATGAGATATACTCCTACGGTACGCCTCCGGAAAAAGGAACGAGATTCAAAGAGTTGACAGGTATTCTCGGGTATTCTTTTTACAACAGTAAACTGTGGCCGCGCCGGGAGGAGGATATGGTTGAAGATTGAACCGTGCCTGTTATTTGTCTTGACTTTTAATATCTCGTAAACTATCTTAACACTGATGTAATTGCTTGAGGAGGTTGCAGTGTCCCGAATAGAAAATCATCCGGTTTTAAAGCCGGAAGAAAGTCGAAAATCGGTTAGTTTTACTTTCAATGGTAATGTCTGTGAGGCTTATGAGGGTGAAATGGTCAGCTCCGCTCTATTTGCCAACGGTTTCAAGGAGTTTTCCATACACAAAAAGGATGACGCTTCCCAGGGCATATTCTGTGCAAATGGACAATGTGCACAATGCACTGTGATTGTTGACGGTATGCCTTTGAAGTCCTGTGTGACTCCTCTCAGGGGCGGAATGGACATCCGTACTATGAAGCATGTGCCCAAACTTCCTGAAGATGACAGGACCATATCCAATTATGAAAAACGGATAATAAACACCGATGTCCTTGTGGTCGGAGGCGGACCGAGCGGACTTACGGCTGCTGTTGAACTCGCCCGTCACGGTTTCAGAGTGGTTATTGCGGACGATAAAAATCATCTCGGCGGAAAACTGCTTCTTCAGACACACAAGTTTTTCGGTAGTGAGGAGGATTGTTATGCCGGCACAAGAGGCATTGATATTGCTGAAAAACTTGAAGATGAGCTGAAAACCTATGACAATGTGGAAATATACACCGAATCTCCGGTTGTGGGAATATACAAGGATCAGAAAGCGGGAATTTTTGTGAAAAACCGGGAATATATACTTGTGAATTTTGAAGGGCTTGTGGTGGCAACCGGAGCCCGTGAAAAATCCATTGTTTTTCCGGGAAACGATCTTCCGGGAGTTTACGGTGCAGGTGCTTTTCAAACTCTTGTGAATCGTGATTTGATTCGTGCCGCCGACAGAATAATGATTGTAGGAAGCGGTAATGTAGGACTTATCGCGGCCTATCATGCTCTTCAGGCCGGAATACATGTTGCGGGAATTGTGGAGATAGCTCCGGATTTCGGTGGATATAAAGTTCACGCAGACAAAATACGCCGAATGGGAGTGCCTCTTTATCTGAATACCACGGTTCTTTCTGTGGATGGTGATGAAAAAGTGGAAAGGATTACAATAGCTGAAGTTGATGAAAACTGGAATCCTGTGCTTGAAACCGCAAAAACATTTTCTGTTGATACTGTACTTGTTGCCGCAGGGCTGTCTTCGGCTGATGAATTTTTTGAAATGGCGGACTCTTTTGATTTTCATGTTGTGAAAACAGGTGATGCGGAAGAGATAGCAGAAGCAAGTTCCGCAATGTTCGGAGGCCGTATAGCGGGTCTGAAAATGGCCAGAGCTCTCGGAGAAGATGTGGTGATAGATGATTCATGGTATAAAAAGGCTGAGGTTCTCAAAAGTATGCCCGGTGAAATTTATCCGCCGCCTTCTTTTAAAATCACTGAAAAATTTCAACCCAAATTCACATGTGTTGAAGAGATACCCTGCAATCCTTGTACTACAGTCTGTCCGAAAAATGCCATACATCTCAGAGAAAAAACGGGAAGTATAATGGATAATCCTTATTTTGACGGAGAGTGTGTAGGTTGTGGCGTTTGTGTGGCTGCATGTCCGGGTCTTGCCATAACCCTTGTGAGAAGTACGGATAACGGTCGTGCGGAGGTTATGCTGCCCCATGAGTTTGTTCCCGATTTCTCCGAAGGTGACAACATAGAGATCACGGATATGGAGGGAAATATACTTGACAGGGGAGAAGTGAAAAAAATTTCAATGAATAAAAAATACAAGACCTGGCTTATAACCGTTGAGCTTGATGAAAATGTAGCTTTGAAGGCTGCGGGGTTGAGAGTTCAGGATGCTGTTTACACAAAACCCTTTGATACCCCCGAATATGATTTTGTTCCCGAAAATGGTATCGTATGCCGGTGTGAAAGAATTACGCTGGGAGAGTGTGTTGACTTTATAAAGAAAAACAATGTTCGTGATATTAATCAACTCAAGCAGATACGCGTGGGAATGGGAGCGTGCGGTTCAAAAACATGCAGTGTGCAGATGCCTCGTGTTTTCAAGGCGGCAGGAGTTGATTTCAATGAAGTTGCGGAGGGAACCAACAGGCCTCTTTCTGTGGAAGTTCCCATGTTTGCGTTGATAAATGAGAAGCGGAAGGAGGAAAAGTGATGAAATCCTATGATTTTATTATTACAGGAGCCGGTAGCATCGGACTTCCGCTGAGTTTTTATCTCGCTTCAAAAGGAGCAAAAGTAGCAGTTATAGAATCTCACGCTTCACCGGGACAGGGGCAGAACAAATCTGCCATAGGCGGCATAAGAGCCACACATTCAGATCCCGCCAAAATAAGAATATCACAGTATTCCATTGAAATAGTCAGTAAAATGAAGGAGCTTTACGGAATGGATGTTGCCTGGAAGCAGGGCGGTTATCTTTTCCCCGTTTATGACCTTGAAAGAGAGAGAGCTCTCAAAAGTCTGCTTGAAGTTCAGCATAAATTCGGACTCGACATCTCATGGGTGGATAATCATGCTGTTTCAACCCTCGTCCCCGGTATAAAAACCAGAGGCTTGCGGGGCGGAACCTATTCTCCGGGAGATGGTTCGGCTTTTCCTCTCAAACTTGCCGGAGCTTTTTTTAAGCTCGCCATGGATGCCGGAGTGGATTTCTATTTTTACGAAAAACTTCTGTCCATGAAAACTGAAGGTGATAAAATTACACAGATCAGAACAACAAAAGATATCTACAGTGCCGGTCTTTTTATAAATGCCGCCGGAGGAAATGCCAGAGAGGTCGGGGGACTGTGCGGTGAGGATGTTCAAGTTTTCCCCGACAGCCATGAAGCCGGTATAACTGAGCCGGTGGAAAACTTTTTTGATCCTATGGTTGTTGATATCCGAAGTGAAACTCATTCTGAAAACTATTATTTTTATCAGAATCGTGAGGGACAGATAGTTTTCTGCATAACGCCTCGTCCGAAGATGCCCGGAAAAGACAGAGATTCAACATCGGATTTTCTGCCTCTTGTAACACGCAGAATGCTGGAACTTTATTCCAGACTGAGAAATATCAGGGTGAGGCGAGTCTGGCGTGGACTTTACCCTATGTCTCCGGACGGTTTCCCCATAGTTGGTTACGGTGAAAAAATCTCCAATTATTTTACGGTCGGAGGAATGTCGGGACAGGGATTTATGCTCGGACCTGGCCTCGGACGGATACTTTCGGAGATTTTTATTGATCGCACAGACAAATATGATTTTATACTGAAGCAATTTTCTCCCGATCGTGATTTTTCAGGGGACGAGATTTTAAAATAACTTTTCCACACAGTTAAAAGGTGACCTTTTATGGAAATTGAAATTGTAAAAGATAATATTTCAGAAAAAGCGGTTTCTGTTTTTTTTTCTGACAGCAATTTGAATAAAAATATCAGACAGCTTCTTGTAGAAGCTGTCGCATGGCATGGCGGCATTTATGTTTTTAATCGTAAGCTGCCTCTTTCCGATGATATCTGGATCTCTTTGTGGAAACCTTCAGGAGAAAAAGAGCTTTTTGAGCTTTGTTTCGGGGTTTTTGCAAGACAGCCCTCTTTTATAGAGCCTGATATTGTTCGTTTCATGATTGTCCTGACAAGCCATTTCGGTTTTAAAAAACAAAAAGTAGTGGAGATGACGATTTCTGCCATGGGGAAAAAGTTTCGGAGTCAGAAAGAGTTCTATTTGAAAGTCATGAATCTTCCCGAAGAAACAAAGGAAATTTTTCTCAGAGGTCGCATATCCTTCAGGCTTTTGACAGAAAATGCGGAAAGTAAAGAAGAAAAGGGGATCGTCTGCTCTTTGGCTCGCTGTTGCAGCGGCACTCCATCTCAATTTTCCGATATTATGGAACTTATGAAAGATATCAGCCTCCGGGAGGGATTGTCCCTGAAAGAACTTATGAGAGAGGAACTTAATCCTTTAAAGGAAAAATATGCCAATCCCCGGAAACTGACAAAAATGTTTGTTTTTGCTCTGAAGAAAAGACGCTTTCCTTTTATGACCTCCCTTGAAATGAGATTCCGTAAAAAATCTGAAAATATCAGACAGAAAACGGGAGTTGAAGTTAAACCCCCGGATTTTTTTGAAGGCAGCCACATGGATCTTTTTTTCCGAGTCGAAAATATTGAAGAGTTTCAAAGATTAATAGATGGCCTGAAAAAAAACAAAGGGGATTTTATTTCTCTTTTAAATATAGTCCGGAGTGAAGATGACAGATATTGAACGCGTGATAGTTGATTCGAGGTATCCGGATTATTCACTACCTTTTATTGTTGCTGAAAAATGCGGCGTCCCATGTGAAACAAAGACAAAAGAAAGCGTGGTGGCTGATTTTTCCGATCTTTCTCCCGGAGAAAAATTTTCCAGGGCCGGAAAAACTTTGTTTTTTACAGAAAACAGAGGGCGTTTTCTTAAAAAATGTCCCGGATCCAGAGGGGTTGTATGTTGTAACTACTACACCATAAACTCTGTTACGGGATGTCCTTTTGACTGCTCTTACTGTATTCTTCAGCACTACATAGCCAACAATCCTTTTATAAATATATTTCTTAACAGAGAGGTTGTTTTTTCTGAAATGAAGGAGTTTCTTGAAAAACACCGGCGTTTAAGGGTGGGAACAGGAGAACTGGCAGACAGCCTTGCCCTCGATAATCTTATTGATGAAAGCGGTTTTTTTCTAAAAGGTATATCTTCTCATAATATGGCGAAAAATGTTCAATTTGAATTAAAGACGAAATCTTGCAGAGTGGAAGGTCTTATTATTGCACATGAAAAATTTCCTGATGTGAATACGGTGGCCGGTTTTTCCGTGAATATTCCGAAATTTACGGAAAACGAGGAGCTTCATACAGCTTCTATGGATAAGCGTATTGAAGCCATGAACAAAGTTATGGAAAAAGGGATACCTGTTGCTCTTCATTTTGATCCTGTTGTGATGATTCCTGAATTTTTCAACTCTTACAAACTTCTTGTCAGAAATATCTTTCAATCCCTCAGAAAAAAAAATATAGCATGGATAAGTATGGGCGGATTTCGTCATGCAATAGCCATGAAAGATGTAATAAGAAAACGCTTCCCAGCCTCTTCACTTTTAAAAGGGGAGATGTTTCCGGGAAAGGATGACGGAAAGATGCGTTATCCCGCAGCTGTGAGGCGTCGATTTTACGGCATGATGAAAAAAGAAATAAACCGTCACATGGAAAACCCCCCGCTTTATATGTGCATGGAAAAATCTTTTATATGGAAAGATATCGAAATGAATCCCCGGGATATTTCCGGCGGGCTTTTTTAAACCTGAATCGTTCGATTCTGAGTTAGAAAACATGGGAAAGAATTCTAATTCAGAAGAGTTACACAAAATCTGAGGTTCACCCGTCGCTTAATCGGTGATTTTGTAATTTTCAGCATTGTGAGAATCACGCCGTGGGTCTCTACTGGATATCGTCACTGTCTATGATATCGTATTTCTTTTTTTCTTTTTCACTGTTTTTGTGGCGATCCGGATGCCGGGAGCTGTGAAAATAGAAAGCTGTATTTGAAAAGTTCCTTTTTTTAAACCATGATGTCGCTTTGCTTATGTAAAAATCTCTTACTCCGGGAATCATAAGTGAAAACCCGGCTATGTCGGTCAAAAATCCGGGGGTCAGAAGAAGAAGTCCTCCTGCCAGCACACAAAATCCGTGAAAAAGCTCCTTATGAGGTATTTCGCGGCGAGCTGTTTTTCTGTGCATTTCGGAAAGAACCGAATATCCCTGCTGTCGAGCGAGATTGGCTCCTATTATTCCGGTTACTATGACAAGGGCAACGGTGGTGAGTGCTCCTATGTGCTGTCCGGCGGAAATCAGAATATAAAGTTCCACCACGGGAATAATGGTAAAAAGAAGTAAAAGTTTTAAAAACATATTAAAAATCCTTTGTGAATCCCATTTTGATCATGAGGTTTTCCTTTTCGTTCCATTTTTCTTCAACACGGACATAAAGGTTCAGCATCACTTTTTTTTCAAATATCTCTTCCAGTTCAAGGCGGGCCGCACTTCCTATTTTTTTCAGCATTTTCCCTTTTTTTCCGATAATCATACCTTTTTGAGATTTTCGGGCCGCATGTATACTTGCATGCAGAGTAATGAGATTTTCTTCGTGTTTAACGGAATCGGTTATGACTGTAATGGAGTAGGGTATCTCTTGATGAAGAAAAGAGAAGGCTTTTTCTCTTATTATTTCAGATATTATGAAGTTGTCTTCCTGGTCGGTTATATCGTCTTTCGGAAAATACTGAGGTCCTTCCGGTATCAGAGAAAGTATCCCCTTCATAAGTTCCGGGATTCCGTCGCCTGTTTTTGCACTTATTGTAAAAACATTTTTGAATTTAAAGGCTCTGCTGTAAATAACGGCTGTATCTTCTATTCTTTTGGGTTTCACTTTGTCGCATTTGTTGACAACAAGTATTGCGGTACTGTTTTCCGGAAGTTTGGAAAGTATATATTTTTCATCTTTCAGCATACCGTTTTCAGGGTGCTGAACGCTTGTGTCCACAAAAAAAAGAATAATGTCAGCATCTCTTGCCGCAGAAAATGAAAATCGGTTCATCCATCTGTTGAGAACTTTACCGAAAGATGTTTCTGTTATTCCCGGAGTGTCGGTAAAAACAAGCTGTGAATTTTCTGTAGTTTGTATTCCCAGTATCCTGTTGCGGGTTGTCTGAGCTTTTTCAGTTACAATACTTATTTTTCGGCCCAGAAGCTTGTTCAGAAATGTGGATTTTCCTGAATTCGGAGGACCTGTAACGGAAATAAACCCTGAATGTTCAAGTATGTCGCCAAGCATCAGTACTCCTTTTCTCCTGCGATGTTCATCTGCATAAATCTTTTTATGGTACGAAGATTTTTATATCTTCCCAGTCCTGTCATAAGTTTTACGACAGTTGCTTCTCTCGTCATGTCAACAGTCGATATGAGACCGTAGAAATGTGCTTTTGACGCAACCTCATAAAGGCTAAAGTTGACTTTCCCTTCGGGTGACTGACTGCAGACAGCTATGGGGATATCTTTATGGGCAGCTTCGTGGAAAAGTTTTTCAAGCCCCTTATTGTTTATCGGGATGTTGCCGCTTCCGAATGCTTCAATTACAATCCCTTCAGTTTCTTTTCCGTGAACAAGAGGATACAGCATATCGAGGTCTATGCCCGGAAAAAAAGGAATTAAAAGAACTTTTTCGTTAAGACGATCGTCTATGTGAAAAGGTTCTTCCGTTTTTTTAAGATAGAGATTAGAGTGCTCTTCGATATTTATACCGAGTTTTATAAGAGGAGGGTAGTTGGGGCTGTAAAAAGCGTTAAAATCCCAGGCGTTTTTCTTTTTGACTCTGTTACCTCTGAAAACACGGTTATTAAAAACAACAGCAACTTCATTTATATGGCATTTCTGAGCTACCTCCACAGCGGTCATGAGATTTGACAGTGCATCGGAACGCTTGTTTTTAAGAGGAAGCTGGCTTCCTGTCAGAAGAACAGGTTTTGAAAGATTTTTCAATATGAAGGAGAGAGCGGAAGCCGTGAAAGCCATTGTATCCGTACCGTGAATAATAATAAAAGAGCGATAGTCTTCATATATTTTTTCTATGTAGCGTGCTATCTGAATCCAGTTTGAAGGTTTGAATTGTGCAGAGTCAAGATTCAGGAGCTGATGTTGATCAATTTTTGCCGATGTGTAGTGACATATATTTTTTTCTATGAATTCAGTGGCATAATCACCGGGCTTTAAAAAACCTTCGGTGTCGGACTCCATTGCGAAAGTCCCGCCGGTATGAATTACAGCTATCTCTTTTTCCATAAATCCCACCTTTCATATAGATTTGTATCACAATACCATAAAAAATCAAGACAAATATATTTTCAGGCAAGAAAACTGCCGACCCTGACAAAAAATAGATCGGCGAGATAAAAATCGTTGAATTCTAATGTAGCGACATGCCGCTGGCGACGAGATACCCTCAGTCAGCCTTTGCGGTGGCTTCGGCTGCCAGCTCCCTTCAAAAGGGAGCCTGGAAAGTATGAAAAAGATGTTTTTCATGATATCACCTGAATCGTAAAAAATGAATTGATTAGGAAGGTTATGGGAAAGTAGGCATTTAGCGATTCTAAGAAAACTAAAAAAATCTTTACAAGCAAACTCTAATTGTGTATAAAACAGAGTGTATTTGTTGGGGAGAGAATGGATAAGCCAAAGAAAATATTAAAATTTGCCGAGAAAAATAATGGAGTTGTGACTTCTGCTAATGTCACAGAGCTTGGGATTTCCAGAACATATCTGACTATGTTGGTAAAATCGGGCGAACTTCAAAAAATCGACAGAGGAATTTATGTGCTTCCTGATGCCTGGGAGGATGAGTTTTATATTTTGCATACACGGTATCCGTCAGGTATATTTTCTCATGAATCGGCTCTGTTCCTGCATTCATTCACAGATAGAACACCTTCAATTTTGACGATGACTTTCCCTTACGGCTATCATTCGTCCTCATTGAAAGGTAAAATAATTATAAAAAAAGTTAAGAAGGAATTTTACGAACTGGGCGTTGAAGAAATTATGTCACCTAATGGTCATAAAGTGAAAACATATTCCATTGAGCGGACACTTTGTGATATTTTAAGAGGTAAAAACGCAATAGATATAGAGCAGAATCTGCCTGCGATAAAAAAATACACAAACTCTTCAGAAAAAAATATTCCGCTACTTCTTGAATATGCTGAAAAGCTTCGAGTTCTAAAAAAACTCAGAAAATATCTGGAGGTTCTTCTTTGAAAACAAAAAATGCTATGCAGCTAAAAGCCGTTATAAAAAACAAAGCGGTTGAGACAGGTGTTTCTGCACAGTTAGTCTTGCAAAATTATATAATGGAGAGACTGCTTGAACGAATAGCTTTGTCGGAATATAAAAACAACTTCATAATAAAAGGAGGGTTTTTGCTCTCGTCAATGATCGGACTCCATAAAAGAACAACAATGGATATAGATGCCACTGTTAAAGGAATTAATATGCATCATGAAAATATCAGAAAGATTTTTGAAGAAATTTGTATGATTGAAATTGATGACGACCTCTCATTTAAAGTGTTAAACACAATTGATATCAGAGAACAGGATGATTATCCCGGAATTCGGATAAATCTAAAGGCAGAATATGAAAAGCTGAGTATTCCGATAGTAGTTGATATTTCGACCGGAGATAAAATAACCCCATCGGAAATAGAGCACAAATTCAAGATGATGTTTGAAAATAGACACATTACGCTTCCTGCTTATAATACCGAAACAATTCTTGCTGAAAAACTTGAAACTATTCTTTCAAGAAGTATCGCAAACACAAGACCGAGAGATTTTTATGATGTTTACATCCTTTATCATTTAAAACACAAAGATTTCGTGCCAAAGTCATTAGAATCTGCACTTGTTGCAACATCAAACAAAAGAAACTCTCAATTTATCCTTGAAAACTACAAAAATATTATTGCTCAGATATCAAAAGATAGACGCATGACCCAGCAGTGGGAATCTTATCGTAGAAAATTTAATTATGCATCTGATATCAGTTTTGAAGAAACTATTGATGCCATTGAGAAATTAATGGAGATTTTTGACGCGTAAGCTAAACATCACACTTCCCTGCATCGTAAAAGAAGGGCGGATGAGATTATCCCCGTCTCCGTAGCGACGCGCCGCTGGCGCGTCGTAATGATGGTGACGATGAGATACCCTCAGTCAGCCTTCGCTGTGGCTCCGGCTGACAGCTCCCTTCAAAAGGGAGCCTGAAAAGAATGAAGGGGCTTCGAAAATTGTCTTTCAGCCTCCCTTTTGTAGCGACGTGCCGCCGGCGCGTCGTAATGCCATTGGCAGGATTCCCTGCGGAAGCCCGAAGGAAGTAGGTGTTTCTGAAAAAATTGCATTCTCCGAAGCAATTGCTATCATTTACCACGAAAGAATGAAAACAGTGTGAAGACGGAGTTGAAGAATGAAAAAGATGTTTTTCATGATCTCAGTGACAATATTTTTTCTCAGCGGGTGCAGTGATCTCGATGATCTTGAGCGGGTGAATTCATATGACCCGCAAGGGAATACTGGAGACACCGGTGATACCGGAGATACGGGAGACACCGGTGATACCGGAGATACGGGAGATACCGGAGAGGCCTGTGTGGGCAATTTCCCCCATGAGCATGACGGACTCTGCTGGTCAGACAAAACTACCGATACAAGGGTCCATGCAGATGCGATCAGCTACTGTGAGGATCTTGGCGGACAACTCCCCACCATCAGTGAGCTTCGAACACTGATACAGAACTGCCCAGACACAGAAACCGGCGGTGCCTGCGGTGTCACA
>JAWOGE010000137.1:0-22393 GCA_046497165.1 bacterium
GGTGAATTTTGTATATTCCGGAGTGAAATGAAATGTGGCAACACCCTGAGCTCCGTTTCTGTTTTTTTCCACCATAACATCAGCTTCGTTGGGTCTGGAAGAGTTTTTATCATAAACAACATCACGATAAAGAAACATTACCATATCAGCATCCTGCTCTATAGAGCCGGAATCCCTTAAATCAGAAAGCATGGGGGTTTTTTTCTTCCTGTCTTCAACCTTTCTGCTGAGCTGTGCAAGTGCAACAAAAGGGATATCAAGCTCTTTTGCAAAAAGCTTGATATTTCTCGAAATGGCTTCCACTTCACGATGTCTGTCGTCGGAGCGTACATCACTTTTCATGAGCTGAAGATAATCAAGAAAAACGATATCAAGGGAACCGTGTTCCTTACGAATTTTTTTTGCTTTAGCCCTTATCTGTCCAAAGGTAAGATCCGCAGCATCATCAAAAAACAGAGGGATTTTCCCCAGACCGTCAATTGGATTCCATATGCGTGAATACTCTTTTTCACTCATTTTGCCTGTCTGAAGTTTTTTGGAATCCACCATACATTCAAAGGAGAGAACTCTTCTTGTAAGTTGAGCATTGGGCATTTCAAGCGAGAAAAAAAGCACAGTTTTGCCCTCTTTTGCAATGTTGGTCGCCACATTCAGAGCAAAACTGGTTTTACCCATCGCCGGACGCCCTGCAAAAACAATCATTTCACCCTTTTTAAAACCGTTGGTAATATGATCCAGCTCCTGATAACCGGAGGATATTCCGACTATGTCCTCTTTCCTGCTTATTCTTTCCCGCAGAGACTGCATCTCTGTCGCTATTAGATTTCCTATGTGCTGAACACTGCTTCTGGCGTTTTTTGTGCTGAGGTTCAACAGCTTTGTGGTGGTGGAGTCAATGGTTTCATTAAAGTTGGAGTCCGGCGAGGAAGATCTCTCGGCAGCTTCATGACATATTTTTATATGCTGGCGATGCAAACTTTTTTCTATAATTATGCCCGTCCATTCCCGAAGAGTTTTTTCCGAAGAGATGGGGGCATTATTGATATATTCCGCCAGTTTTTCCATATCAGGGTTTTCGGTATCGTCCTTTATTTTTTCAAGTTCGTCCGATACTGTTACAATATCAGGTGTTTTTCCGCTGCTGTAGAGTTTGGAAAGGGCCCGATATATTTTCCTGTGAAGAATTTCGTAAAAATCTTCGTCACTCAAGCCCATTTCCTGAACAACACCGAAACTTTCTCCCTGCTGAAGCAGACAACCTAAAAGCAATTTTTCAGCATCGATATTGTGCGGCTGCATCATGGACATATCCGGGATTGCTTTATTCATCTATTTCTGAAGCCTCTTCTTCTGTCTCCTCTTTTTCATCCGAAGAATCCTCTTCTGCAGATTTTTCCTCTTCAAGTGCCTGTTTCTGTATTTCAGAAACATCCTGATCTTCGGATACAACCCATATTTTAACGCTTCCGCTTATATCTCTGAAAAGAGAGATGTCCACTTCGTATACGCCACTCTTCTTTATGGGGCTTCTCATTTTTATGTTCTTTTTATCGACAGTGACTCCCTCTCTCTCAAGACTGTCGGCAATATCGCGTGTTGTAACAGAACCAAAAAGCTTTCCTTCCTGCCCGACCTTTTTTTCAATATTTATATTCATCGTGGAAAGTTTTTCTGCAAGATTCTTTGCTTTTCCGGCCTCTGTATCTATCTGCTTGCGAATCATTCTCTTTTTAAACTCTATATCCTTCATGTTTTTTTCATTGGCAGCAAGAGCGAATCCGCGAGGAATAAGGAAATTTCTTCCGTATCCGTTTTTCACAGAAACAACATCGCCGGCATTTCCAAGGTTATCCATATCTTTTCTGAGTATGACTTTCATTTTTTCCTCCCTATTTTCAGAGTGCTGTGAACGGAAGCAGAGCAATTGTTCTCGCACGTTTTATCTCACGAGATATATCTCTCTGATGCCTGGCGCAAACACCGGTGATTCTACGCGGAATAATTTTTCCCTTGTCAGTTACATAATTGGTCAGCACTTCCGGATTTTTGTAACTCAACGGCATATCCGAGTTTATACAAAAACGACAAACCTTTTTTGTTTTAAAAACCATTGCTATCTCCTTTGTTGATTTTAAAGTTCCACATCTTCATCTTCCACATTTTCTTCCTCTTTTTTTGTGGAAAGTGCTTCTCTGAGCTTTTTGTTGTATTCTTTGCTGTTTTCTATGGGTTCCTCTTCGGAGTCAACCTCTGTTTCCTCTGTTTCCTCTGTTTCAGAAGGTTCCAATACTGTTTCGTGATCAACTTTTTTCTCACCGACGATGTTTTTTATGCCGGATGCGTTCTCCTCAAGTTTTTTCAAATCTTCTTCTTCGGTTTCCATGCGAATGGTCATGAATTTAAGAACCGGCTCCATAATACGAAGATTTCTTTCAAGCTCCTGAACAACCTTCCCCGGTCCGGAAAAATTTGTGTAGAGGTAATACCCTTTGAGATTCTTTTTGATTTCATAGGCGAGTTTCTTTTCCCCCCAGGATTCCATGTTGATAATGAGCCCTTCCATACCGCTCACAATTTCATCAATCCTCGAAGCAATATCCTTAAGCTGGCTTTCGCCTCCCTCCAGCTTGAGAATAGTGGTGGTTTCATAATGATTTCTAATCATAATAACTCCTTTCGGCTGTTAAGTCCAAGTTTATGAACAAGGAGAGATCCCTGTTTTTTAAAAGAACATTTATAAAATATCCGCTTATACTATAAAAGGTGCTATTACAAGCGCCACAACGGATATAAGCTTTACAAGTATGTTGAGACTGGGGCCGGCGGTATCTTTAAAAGGATCGCCAACTGTATCTCCCACAACGGCTGCTTTATGTGCTTCGCTACCTTTTCCACCGTTGTTTCCGTCCTCAATGTATTTTTTTGCATTGTCCCAGGCTCCACCTGCATTGGACATGAAAATAGCCAGTGATATTCCTGAAGAGGTTACACCTATGAGCAGTCCCGCCAGCATCTGAACATCGTAAAGTCCTGTGAGAACAGGAGCCACCAGAGCTATAACACCCGGCACTATCATCTTTTTCAGAGCCGCGACAGTACTTATGGCAACACATCTGTCAGAATCCGCCTTCGCACCTGTGGGGTCTTCAAGAAGCCCTTTTATCTCCTTAAACTGTCTGCGTACCTCTTTAATCATTTCCGAAGCGGCAGCAGCAACAGCATCCATGGCAAGAGAGGAAAAAAGATAAGGAAGTACGGCTCCAACGAGTATTCCGGCCACAACAACAGGATCGGACAAATTAATGGTTTCTATTCCGGCCACTGATTTAAATGCACTGAAAAGTGCAAGAGCTGTAAGTGCGGCGGAACCGATTGCAAAACCTTTCCCTATAGCCGCTGTTGTATTTCCCACAGCATCCAGTTTATCTGTTTTTTCACGAACACTTTTATCAAGTGCCGCCATTTCAGCTATCCCGCCTGCATTATCGGCAATGGGACCGTAAGCATCAATAGAAAGCTGAATCCCTATGACGGAAAGCATCCCCACAGCAGCCATAGCCACTGCGTAAAGTCCTCCGAGATGATAAGAAGCAATTATGGCAATACCGATTATTATTATTGGGAAAAAAGTACTGCGCATTCCTATGCTTATGCCGGAAATTATATTTGTTGCTGTTCCGGTTTCAGAACTTTCAGCTATTTTTTTAACAGGAGGCTTCCCGAGTCCGGTATAATATTCGGTTATAAAACCTATCGCCGTACCAACAAGAAGTCCGATTAAAACAGAAAAGAAAAGACCTTTTCCTGTATATTCCGCACCGGAAACAATTATGCCTCCTTCAGGAAGCAAGCCTGTTATTGCAAACCAAGCACCGACAATCATAATAACTGTCGCAATAAGGGACCCTTTATTCAAGGCAGCCTGCGGATTACCTCCTTCACTGACTTTTACAAAAAATGTTCCGACAATTGAAGCCAAAATACCTATGCTGGCTATGAACATTGGGAGAATTACAGGAACCGTCGGGTTGACATTCTGTGCGTTCCCCCACGCAATTCCTATTATCATGGCACTTATGAGAGCTCCTATGAAAGATTCGTACAAATCAGCTCCCATGCCGGCAATATCACCTACATTGTCACCTACATTATCTGCAATAACCGCAGGATTTCGGGGATCGTCCTCGGGAATTCCCGCTTCAACTTTACCCACAAGGTCTGCACCCACATCTGCCGCTTTTGTAAAAATACCACCACCCACACGGGAAAACAGGGCTATGGAACTGGCACCGAAACTGAAACCTGTAAGAACATTAAGAACTTTAGACATCTCTCCTTCAAATATGAAGAAATAAAATATAAAAAGTCCGGAAAGTCCTAGAATTCCGAAGCCAACAACTGAAAGCCCCATTACAGCTCCTCCGTTGAAAGCTATGTTGAGAGCTTTCCCCAGACTTTTCTGAGCTGCTTGAGTGGTCCGAACATTTGCATAAGTTGCCGTACGCATTCCTATGAATCCGGCAAGAGCTGAAAGGAAAGCCCCGAGTACAAAAGAAAAAGCTATGAGAGATGAAGATTTTTCAACTCCATGATTTACAAATCCGAGAAGGGCCGCCACAACAATGACAAAAACAGCCAGTATTTTGTATTCTCTCATGAGAAATGTCATAGCTCCGGTTCTTATTTTCTGAGAAATCACTTTCATCCGATCATTGCCCTCGTCATTTTTCTTCAGAAAAACATATTTGACAAGTGCCATCACAAGTGCCAAGGAAGCTACTATCGGTATAGATATAAGTATTTTATCAATCATTGCCCCTCCTGTTGAATTTATTCATGGCCAAATCAACTCCGTTTTCTGTTATTTCAGCGAAAATATCTTTCCATATGGGTTGATGCTTCGAAACTATCTCTTTCTTTTCATCCGATGTAAGCCTGCTGAGTACAAAAGATCTGCCGGGGATGCTTTCCGGAGGAGAACCTATCCCCAATCTTATTCGACAGAAATCAGGTTCCGGGATTGATCCTATTACAGAACGCATACCGTTATGTGAACCAGCTCCCCCGCTTTTTCTTATTTTTATTGTACCGAAAGGAAAATCCATATCATCCATCACCACAAAAAGTTGCTGTACGGGAATTGAAAAATAGTTGAAAAACCTTCCGATGGAATCTCCGGAACGATTCATGTATGTATCCGGTTTTAAAAGATAGATGGTTTTTCCTTTCCTCTCTTTCCTTGTTGTGAACCCTAAAAATTTTTTCCTGTATGAAAAAGGAGGAAAATCGAATTTTTTCTGTATGAAATCACAAAAGAGAAAACCCATGTTGTGACGCGTGTCTTCATAACGCGATCCCGGATTACCAAGTCCTGCAAAAGTCAGAATGTTATCCATCATTCCCGATACAAATCATTAAGCATCAGCATTTTCCTCTTTTTTGTCAGCCTCAGGTTCAGCACCTTCAGCTCCCACAGCAACTTCACCGGGTTCGACACCTTCAAGTTCCTCTTCTTCGGGCTCTTTCATCATACCGCGTTCCTCTCGTATAACAACCACCGGTACATCTTCCTGATAAATAGGTTCTATGCCTTCAGGGTATTCAACTTCTGAAATTTTTATCTTGTCCCCGATTTCAAGCTCAGTTATCTCTATGGGAATATTGTTGGGAATGTTGTCGGGAGAACACTTTACTTTTATATTTCTGCGAGGTCTTATCAGTTCTCCACCGGAAAGCTGTCCTTTTGAGCGACCTTCTGTTGTCAAAGGCACGGTAACAGTAATTTTTTCACCTTCACGAACAGCCAGGAAATCAACATGAATAACAGATTCCCTCACAGGATGAACCTCCAGCTGATAAGGAACAGCACGAATTTTTTTGCCGTTATAATCAAGTTCGCAAAGGATATTTCTTCCGCGTCCCGTATTCAATGCACGGGTTATTTCATGGAAATCAGCAGATGCATTAATATTTTCTTCCACTCCGCTACCATAAACTATCACAGGAATTCTATTTGCCTTCCTTATAGCTTTCGTGTTTTTTTTACCGGTTTTTCTTTCTGTAATTGTAATAGATACAGGATTCATTTCTTCCTCCGTTAAAAATGGCTGGGGCGGGAGGATTCGAACCCCCGAATGCCAGGACCAAAACCTGGTGTCTTAACCACTTGACTACACCCCAGTATTTATATTTGTCATCTCTACCGTTCTGCAAAATCTATATTTCCGGGAAAGTTTTTTTTCGGCTTCAAAAACCGATCTTTTATCCCGAAAAAAGCCCACCATTGTAGAGCCGCTACCTGTCATAAAAGCTTTCCGAGCTCCGGCAGCTACTATATCCTCACGAATATCGGCCAAAACAGGATATTCGGAAAACAGTGGGCCCTCCAAATCGTTATGTATTAAATCCTCAATACTTTTCAAAGATCTCTGAGCAATCTTACGACCGACATTTATACCGACACCACTTATGTTTGTCAAATAATTTTTCCTGTAAAGTGTGTACGCTTCGCGGGTACTTACAGATATATCAGGCTTTACAAGCAAAAAAAAACAGTTGTCCAAAGAGATAGAAACAGGAGTCAGAATTTCTCCTGTACCCGAAACACGACAGGGAGTTCCCTCTATAAAAAAGGGAATATCGCTTCCCACGGCATGGGCTAATGAAACAAGCTCCCTTTTATCCATGTGCGGGCAGTATTTCTCTTTGAGATAAAGCAGAAAAGCTGCTCCGTTACTACTGCCTCCTCCAAGCCCGGCTCCTGAAGGGATGTTTTTTTCAACCTCTATTGAAAAAAGCGGAATATCCATACCCTTTTTTCCCCGAAATAAAGACCAGATTTTATAAAGTATGTTATCCTTAACAGGCAGAGTTTCCTCATAGTTACTCATATTTATATTAAATTCTGAAGATGGTGACACAACCAATGTATCATAAAGTGAAACCGGCAACATAACAGATTCTATCGTATGAAGAGATTTTCCACTGTCAAAACCACTTATCCTAAGCATAAGATTTATTTTTGCAGGGCATTTTAACTCACTCTTCATTTTTTAAACCTTTCCTTAAGTTCTTTAAGGACATGTGGAGGTACAAAACAACTCACATCTCCTCCCTGGGAAGCGATCTCCTTCACCAGAGAAGAGGACAGATAGTTGAATTTATCACTTGTCATCATAAAAACAGTTTCCATTCTCTGATCGAGTTTTTTATTCATGGTGGAAAGCTGAAATTCATATTCAAAATCGGAAACAGCCCTCAGTCCCCTTACAACGGTAAAAATATTCTGCTCCTTTGCAAAATCCACCAGAAGTCCGTCGAAACAAACAACCCTGACTCTTTCAGAATACTGAGGAAAACTCTTCTTTATCTGATCAACTCTTTCCTCAATGGAAAATAAAGGTTTTTTTCCATCATTTTTACCCGGGGCGATAACAAGATTGTCAAAAATTTTGAGACAGCGTTTCGCTATATCTATGTGCCCCTGTGTTATCGGGTCAAAACTCCCGGGATATATTGCTGATTTTTTCATAACAAACTCGAATATATTGTCAATAATGTTTTTCCATATTCTTTTTCCGATTTTTTAACATTTTCAGAAGATGCTGAAAGTGGAACATCGCTTTCCGCTATTATATAAAGGGGAAGGTTTTCTTTTGTATCAAACAGTGAATCCAGAGAATTATTCAACTTTTCGTGATAATGATAAGGAGGATCCACAAACATGACATCCGGAGATATTTTTTCCACAACAGCATCAAGTGAAAATCCGTCATAACGAAAAACTTCTGCACAGGATTCAAACCCCAGTTTTTTTATGTTTTTTTTCATGACACCGCAGGCTTTTCCCGACAATTCCACAAAAGCCGCTCGAGAAAACCCCTCGCTGAGAGCCTCAAAACCCACAGCACCGGAACCTGCAAAAATATCCGCAAAAATCTTACCCTTGAAATCCATCCTTGCACGGAGAATATCGAAGACCGCCTCCCGGACAACTCCGGTTGTCGGACGAAATTTGTGTGAAGGAGTTTGAAGGGGCAGCCCCTTGTGTTTACCGGAAACAATTCTCATAATATCAAAAATATAATTAATATCCGAACAATTCGACTTTTAACAGAAAGCCCGGCCAAATCTCCTGAAGCAAACCATTTCAGCAAGATAGAGTGAAACCCTGCAAAAAAACAGAAGCTCACCTCCAGCGTGTGCTCATAATAGTCAGTTCGGTGTAAAAAAGCAAGAAGTTGAGCAAAAAAAATCACATGGCATAACATTATGCACAGATTTCAGATCATTCGCAACAGAAGTATCGCTGTGAATTCAAGATTCTCTAACCACACAATCACGGCCATTATTTTTTGCTCTGTACATGGCATTGTCAACTTTTTTCAGCAGGTCTTCCAATTTACCACCTGATTCTCGACTGACAACCCCCAGACTCACTGTAACTCCGGGTAAATTCTCAATATCAATATCCCGGATGGATTTTCTCATCCTTTCTGCCAGCTCCACAGCTCCTTCAAGTGCAGTATCTCTCAGAAGAACCATGAACTCTTCACCGCCCCATCTTGCAATCATATCAGTTTTTCTCAACAGTTGTTCAGTTTTCTCTGAAATAGAGATCAGCACTTTATCACCTGTATCATGTCCATAATTATCGTTTACTTTTTTAAAATGATCAACATCAAACATTATGATGGAGAAAACATGACCGTAACGCTTATATCTTTCAGTTTCTTTTTCCATTTCGGAGTACATTTTTTTTCTGTTGTAAAGCCCTGTCAGTGAATCCGTAATGCTCAGACGCAGCAGCTCCTTCTCCATCTTTTTTCTGTCATGAATATCTCTTGCCACTGCAAAAACAAGCCCGCTATCATCATTCATCCTGGAATTCCATGATAACCAGCGATAAGTTCCGTCTGCACAGCGGTATCGATTGTCAAATTCTCTGACTTCTTTTCCCTCTGCAAGCCTGCTCATTTCAACAACTGTCTTTTCTCTGTCTTCAGGGTGAACAAGCGAGAGATATGGATATCCTTCAAGTTGATCTTTCGGCCAGCCCAGTGTTTTTTCCCATGCGGACCCCACCTGAATAAATTTTCCATCAACAGTAGTAATACATACCATGTCAGTTGATACATCAAAAAACATATCTCTCTGCGATCTGAGCTTTTTTTCTTCTGTTATGTCTCTGGATACTCCGACAATATTTACAATCCGGCCATGATTATAAACCGGATGAAGATTGGTTATCCAGTATCTTCCTCCGGCGGGAAGATCCAGATATTCCTCATACTTGACAGTTTGCCCCGCTTCCCAGCACTTTCTGTAGTTTGAATTAACTTCCTCTCCGAGTTTTTCTCCGAGTACTTCAACAGGCCTTCTGCCCCTGACAGTTTCGGTCGTGAGACCGGTCGATTTTTCATGAGCAGAGTTCAACCTCCTGAATCTAAAAACAGGCCCCTCATCAACATCTACAAGAAATACAGCATCCAGCGTGTGGTCAAAAATAGTTTCATATTCAAAAGTTTTGTTCTCGTACATCAGTTCAATCTGCTTTCTGAGGGTAATATCAATCTGAAAAGCTGCAAAACCCAGAATAATATCTTTTTCAGATTTCAGAGGCCGGATCTCCTGGATAGCATAATAATACTCTCCGTTTTTCTTTTTGTTTACAATCTCTTCTTTCCACTTTTTTCCTTCGAGTAGTGTAGTCCATAGATTTTTGTAATATTTTACAGGCATCTCACCTGATTTGAGAATCCTGGCATTACTACCCACAGCTTCGTCTGCAGAAAACCCGGTTGCTTTTACAAAGCCTGAATTCACATAAACTATCTTTCCATCAAGGTCTGTCAAATAAAAAATAGTATCCATTCTATCCATAACCCGGGAAATTATAACATGCTGATTTTCATCAGAGATGCCCAGATCTGAAACACTTTTAGATACCTCACTGAAGTTCATGTATATACTCCTTTTTAATAAACTGAACAGCACCCTGCGTCTTGTGCAGCCAATAAATCCGACTCACACCTTTAATGATCGTATTATAATGAGGGAGTCGGACAATTCAGGTTTTATTTATTCACAGTAATTGGAAATGATATCTTCAACCTGACTTCTGTCAGCAGCACCTTTTGCTCTTTTCACATAAAGGCGGTAATAACGGCAGGCATTTTTCTTTTGCTTCATGCTGGCATAGGTTATGCCGAGAAACTTATAGATGCTGTTGTTCCCGGGATTGACACGAGCCGCGTATTTATATTTTTTCAATGCTTCGGAAAAATTTTTTTCATTAAGGAATTTATGTCCATCCTGTATGATTTTTTTAACGGAAGGCCTCTTTCTTGCCGGTCTTTTTTTCCGGGAAGTTCCGGCGGGAGTTTTCTTTTCAGGAGCTTTTCTTACTATCTCTTTCTTTGCTTTTCTTACTACAGGAGCTCTTTTTTTATCCTTTTTTTCCATAAACTCTTTTTTTGTTTTTTTGACAGCTGTTTTTTCATCTTTCTCTTTTATTTTCACACTGTCATCATCCTCCGTCGCAGCAAATTCTTCTTCCGGTTCGGAGTCCTCTTCAATTTCTGCATCCGAAGCAGGTTTAACATCTTCGGAAGCAATTTCTTCCTTCCCTCCGGTTTTTGTCTTATTCTTCTCTTTTTCTGCAACAACAGGAACTTTTCTTTTCTCTTTCTGTTGAATTTCCTCCTTATCATCGGATTTATCAGAAACAGTATCTGCGGCAAATTCAGATTCATCACCTCCAGAAAACACAACAATGGCAGTTACAACCATAACAACAACAGCTGCAACGGCTCCGAGAACAAGTTTGATCGAAAAAACCTTCTCCTCAACAGCTTTTTCTCCGGAAACTTCCTGAAGAACTTTTTTCAACTCCTCCTGTTCTTTCTCCTCTTTGGTTTTATCAAAGAAAGAGTCCGTAAGAGTTATGCTCTTTTTTCTCTTAGCGGAAGGTTTTTCCTCAGATTTATCCTTTTTTTTCTCAGATTCCTCCGAGACAGAATCTCCCTCTTTTTTTACCGATGAAGCTTCCGAAGAATCCTCCGTTTCTCCAGAAATAGCAACCGAAGATTTGTCTTCTTTTTTATCCTCTTCTTCACAAAACACATCTGTACTGCTGCACATTGGACAGCTTTCACGCTTTTCCGGAATATCCGCTGTAAAGCCGCAATCGTTACATTTGAAATTCATGAGTACTATTCCTTGACCGGTTTCGCCTTAACAACAGGTTTACCGTTTTTTTCCTCTATGGAAAAATCAACATCCCGGCAGTTGTATTTGGCAATTATTGTTGCTTTGTTGGTTTTTATCTTTGAAGTAAAACTGTTCTTTTCGTTTTCCTTTACAGTCAGATTGTTTTTCTGCTTTATGGCTTTATACTCCTCCCACAAAACCTCTATGGGATCTTTGGGTTTTTCATCAGACGATTCCTGTTTCGCCATATTTTCTCTCATTTTTTTCAGCTCCTCTATGGGGGCAACCATTGTCTTTTCATCGTCTTCGGTAGAGAAAGCTTCTTCCTCTTCACTATGAGAAAGATCAGCAGGTTGCTCCTCTTTGTCAGGAAGATTAACCATAGATTCATTTCTTGAGCGTATTTCATCCATATCTATACCCGGACTGGTCTCACTGTGCTTCTGGTATTTGGAAATAAGATGATTTATGGCCGAAACCACAACACCGGCACCATGAGGATACTTCTTCAGCACAAGCTTTTTGCCGACTCTGAGACTTGAAAGATCGGATGCAAGATTTATAAAAACTTTTTCTATTTCATGGGTAACTATAAATGTAAAAAGTAGCGAAACAACAACAGCAACAAAAATAAAAATCCCCATGTAAAGAAGCATGGAGTTATAATCTTCTGTACCGGGCATGAGACGAACAAGGGAGACAAAAGCTATTTTGTTTCCAGAATTTCCGATTGTTCCCGGAAAAACATACGACTTAAGGAATGTCCACTGATTAAGCTCCTGACTTGAATCTTTTTTCGTAGATTCTGCAATGAGTTTCGGTATATCTTTTTCGCTGAAAGCATGGGTAAGATTATCCCATATTTCAGCATTTTTTTCATAGAGGATTTCATTTTTGTAGACAAATTTTACAGGAAAAGGATATTCAATGCTTTCAATGAAACTGCTTATTTCTTTCAATACAAAAATGACAAAAACTTCTTCGCGGTTCCGGGAAACAGTTTTTCTGAACGGAACGGATGCCGTAATAAATATGCTGCCGCCCAGATCGATGTATCCATCTGAAACAACACCCTTATGAAGAGCCCGTTCAACCGAAGGTATTCCCTGGCAGGATGAAAGCTCTGAGAAAGAACCGGCTGCAACCTCTCCTGTTTTATCAAGAATAGCATAAGGATGTTCAACATCCACATTGGATGTGTCAAATTCAACTCCGCGACTGCGAGAAGTGCGAAAGTCCACCGTTTTTTTTATCTCATGTGCGGAAGAAATAAGCTCAAAAGTTTTATTCTGCAACTCCTTTTCAAGAAGAAGAAAGGTGTTTTCCGTGCTCTTTTCAATCTGAATTTTTTGAATGAAATTATTAAATTCCCAGAAAAGAAAAAAAGAAAGCAGTGTAAAAAGAAGTATTATAAATAAAAAAACTTTTATCTTCAACCCATATTTCAACATTTATTCACTCCTGAGAATTGTTCCGCTGAAGCTCTCTTTCAATGGTGTCGCTTATTATTCGTCCGGAAACATTTCCAGTGCGTGTTCCATCGCTTGCAATACGCTTTACGAGACCATTTTCTATTTTATAAGCACTTTTGAATGAAGAGTTCGATATTACGGTGAGATTTTCACTGTATTTCCATTTGTTTTTATAATACACCTTGAAATCATAACTTCCCGGCGAAATATCCTCAAATCTGAAATATTCTTTTCTGTCCTTTATTGACAAAACCGTTGCGTTTCTCACAACTTTTACAGAAATGTCCTCAAGGGAATACTTTGTATCCTTTATAGTATAATCACCTCTTTTATCGAATACAAAACTTTTACGACCTGAAGGAGGTACGCTGACAGTACTTACAAGCTCTCCATTTCTGTCAGTTATGGAAAAAGATCGTTCAAGCGACTCCTTGTTTTCAAATATCAGAGAACCTTTTTCCGGCAGCATGTAATAATAACGGGAAACTGAGATTCCGCTCAGCGTTAAAAGCTGTTCGTTGTCTCTTTTTTCACTGTGGCCTGTAATCACAAGGTAAAAAATCTCTCGGTCTGTATACTCTGCAGGTTCTGTAAAGGTGTATTTCCAATGATAGTTTTCCGAAATCTTTTTATCATTAAATCTTACCGATTCAGGGAAATAGACAAAAGCAATTTCAATTGATTCGGCTACCGCCGGAAACACGGAAAAAAACAAAAAAAATAAAAATATAAAAACTTTCATCAGCTCTCTTTCAGTGATTTCAACTTTTCAAGAGTTTTTTGTCTGCTCTTTTCATTCCCTGTATCATAATAGAGATCCGCCAATTTTTCAAGTAAATTAATTACGGTATCATCATTCTCTGCCACTAAAACAGTTTTCTCAATGACTTCAGCAGCTTTTTCAGGCCTATCCATTTTAAGAAAAACTTCCGCCATAAGGGTACGATAATTTATGTTTTCCCGATCCATCTGAATGGCTTTTCTAAGATAGCTTATGGATTCTGAAAGCATCCCCATCTGCATGTGAGCCATGCCCATGTCATAAAACTCTTCAGCCGAATGTTCCCCATCTTCAAAAGATTTGGAAAGTGTATCACGGACCTCTTTAAGCGTATTTCCAAGATCTTCAGATTGTTCAGGGAGTATGGCTTTATACTCACCTATAAATTCGGAATGAGGATAAGTTGCTACAAGTTCCTGAAGTAACATTACAGCACTTTCATAATCTTCGATGCTTATAAAAAATTCAAGCTCATCAAGTTCTTTTTGATCCGGTTCTTTTTTTTCGTCATCATCTTCTTCGAAATTTTCTTCGGAAGACTCTTCCTCTTCCGGTGAATCCATCATATCTATTTCACTGTCAATGGCGTCTAAGATTTCAGCTTCTGTTTCAGCTTCTGTTTCAGCTTCTGTTTCAGAAATTGCTGAAGAATCATCTTCCATGGATTCTTCAACCATCTCTTCCTTTTCTACGACATCTCCCACTGCCTCTTCTTCAACCATTTTATCTTCCGAACCAAGATCTGCCTGCCATTTTTCAGCTTTTTCTTCATTCCCGCCCAACTCCATGTAATCTTCAAGAATAGCTTCCGCTTCATTTTTATTACCGAGAGAGATATGGAGGGATATGAGCTTTTCTATATTTTCAAGAGCTACTTCAAAATCTTCCGACTCTATATGACTTTCTATGACCACATCCAAAGCCTGTGGGATTTCATGCCATGAATCCAGAGTTTTTATTTTCTCCAAAGCTTTGGTATGTAAGTTATAGCTGTTAAAAACACGAGCCTCTTTTATGGTTTTTTCCGTTTCTTTGTCAAGTTCCGGCATATTGACAGAGGCGGTCGAATCTTCATCTTCTTTTTTATCTTCATCAACATCTATGTCTATGGTAATGTCGTCGCCTTCTTCTCCCTCTTCTTCAAATTCCTCTTCGAAAGATTGAGAAGATTCATCAATTTTTTCTGAAACCAGTTTCTGTATGGTATCATCCTCTTTCAAAGCTATGAGAGCTTCTCTGTCTTTGGGATCTATTTTAAGTATTTCACGATATATATTGTTGCGTTCTTTTATATTGTTATTTTTTTCATTTAAAATGGCAATCTGCTTATAAGTGGAGATCAACTTTTCCTTTTTTTTCAACTTCTTGAAAACATAAGCAAGTTTTTCATGATATTCCAGCGACTCCATATCTTCCATTATCAACTTTTGAAGCACCGACAAAGCCCGCTGATACTTCCCGCTTTTAAGACATGCATTTACAAGATCCCGCCCCACCTCTTCATCTTCATCGGATGCCTTGTATAAAAGATTGAGTGCAAAAAGATAGTTGTCAGAATGACCTTTGGTTTTAAGCTTCATAACCAAAGGTGTCAGCATCTCTTTAGCTTCTTCGTTTCTTCTGTCATTTATAAGAAGTTCTGACAACTTCAGCGTATGCAGAGGGCTGTCGGGAATAATTTCGAGAATTTTTTTCAATATCTCTATTGCCGCAGCTTTATTGCCTTTCTCATTGTAATAGTTTACCGCAGCCTGATAGCGCATTACAGCATCTTTGTAAAGTCCCGCCTCTCGATCATGGTCAGCAAGAAGGACATTAACTTTTCCGTGTTCAGGATTCATTGAAAGAGCCTGCTTGAGCACAGCTTTGGCCTTGTTTATAAATCCCTTTTTTTCAAATATCTGAGCAGCCCTCATATAAAGATCTATGGCTTTATTTTCCTCGTTCATACGACCGTAAAGTTCGGCCAGACGAACATGAGCCCGGTCATCGTCAGGATTCTTACTTATTCTGTTTTCAAAACTTTTTATCTCCTTCATTTTTCCGGGTTTCTGAAGAAAATTGAAAACTGATTTGTTTTTATTTTTATCCGATACCAATTTTAACTTCCTATTTACTTTTTTGCACGCTCAACATAAGAGAAATCAGAAGTTTTTATCTTTATAAAATCTCCTGTGTTTATAAAAAGAGGAACATCAACGCGTCCACCGTTGGCAACTTTGGCAGGTTTGAAAGAGGAGTTCACTGTATCTCCCTTTATTCCGGGCTCTGTTTCTTTTATTTCAACCTCCATAAACTGCGGCAGCTCAACAGCGATGACTTTTCCATTATAAAACTGAACAACCACTTTTATGTTTTCGGTAAGATAGGGAACAACATCTTCAATTACAGTTTCATCTACTCCGGTCTGTTCGTATGTCTCGGTATCCATAAAGAAAAATGTTCTGCCGTTCTGATAAAGATACTCCATGTCCTTTTCTTCAAGATCCGGCATATCCACCTTGTCACCCGACATGAAACTGCGCTCAGCAATGGAGCCTGTGAGAATATTTTTTATTTTGGTCTTGAAAACCGCTCTTCTTTTCTGTTGGACATGTACAAGCCCTACAATTTTATAAGGGATATTGTCTATCTCTATTTTAAGCCCCGTACGGAATTCTGATGTTGATATCTGCATGGATTGCTCCCCACCTGATTCTTGTTTAAAAATCACACGAACAATTATCGCACCACATTATCGTTTTGAATAAAACTTTTGTCAAGTAAATCACTTTCATAATATTAAAATACAGCTCAAAGTTTTTTCTAAAAATCAACAACAATCTGATTCGGAAATCAGTTTTTGTCTGAATTCAGGCAGAAAATACCGCACTTCAGACAAAGGTCGTGAGCCTTTTATTTTTCCTGTAAAAAGCACAGACTGTCCTTTTATTGTTAAAGGAAAAGAGATATGTGTGTGTCTGTGATCCTTTTCACTCCACCATGTTTCTTCCGGAGTAAAATCTTCATCCGGTGAAAAAATTCTGCCGGCAAAAATTTTCATTTTGCTGTCGATACTTCCCTTTTCTTTTATTACAAAACCTTCCCGGTCAAGAATACAGTAGTCTGAAAACAACCTTTCTGTTATTTTCTGTCCAATTTCTCCCATTTCGCCTCCGAGTAAATTTTCAAAAGATATTCAGCTGTTACATCACCTCTTTTTGCTTTGTTAACAGCATTTTCAACAGCAGGACTAAAAGCTTTAAAATCGTCCCCGCCTGAACTGTCAAACATTTTAACTGCATAATTCCATTTCTGTTGTCGCATTGCAAGAAGAATCATTGTTTCAGTGTACAATTCTCCCCTCCTCGGATATTAATGCACACTAATTGTATAATTATCTGAAACAGTGTCAAGAAAAGTTGCTTTTCACACACTTTGTGTTAAAAATGTAATGCTTTGATAATTAGTATATCGGCCGGGGAGTATGAAATGAAACGAAAAATAAAAACAGCTCTTTTAAGTGTATATGACAAACAGGGAATCACAGCTTTTGCTGCCGAATTGAGGAAACTGGATATTGAAATAATATCTTCAGGAGGGACATGGAGAATCCTCGATAGTGAGGGCATTTCAGCTGAAAAAGTAGAGGATTTTACTAAATATCCAGAGATGTTCGGCGGAAGAGTTAAAACTCTTCATCCCAGAATTCACGGCGGAATTCTTGCGAGAAGAAACAACGACAAGGACAAACTGGACATGGCTGAAAACGATATAAAACCCATAGATATGGTTGTTGTCAATCTTTATCCTTTCAAGCGTGTAGTGGAAAACGGAAGCTCAGCGGAAAAAATCATTGAAAATATAGATATCGGAGGACCTTCCATGCTGAGGAGTGCTGCAAAAAACTTTAAAGATGTCGCAGTCGTAACTTCACCGGAAGATTATCTCTCCTTAATAGAGGAAATGAAAGAAAACAAAGGGTATATAACAGAAAAAACCCGGCTTGAACTTGCAAAAAAGGCGTTCGCTATGACAGCATCCTACGATGATTTTATTTCAAGATATTTTTCAAAACTTGACCAAGAAAACGGAGAGCCAAAAAGTTGTGAGCATGAAATTCTTACGCTTCAATTTAAAAGAAAAGATATATTGAGATATGGTGAAAATCCTCATCAGAAAGCTGTATATTATGAAGATATGGATCAAAAAGAAAACTCTCTGGCGGGAGCCGTACAGCTCAATGGCAAAAAACTTTCTTTCAATAACATCATGGACCTCGATGCCGCCCGCAATATAGTTATGGATTTTGAAATGCCCGCCTCGTCTGTAATAAAACATACAAACCCGTGTGGTGCGGCGGTTGGAACATCTATCAGAGAAGCTTTTAAAAAAGCCCACTCCACCGACCCGAAATCAGCCTACGGATCTGTAGTGGGTTTTAATCGTCAGGTAACCGCCGATGTGGCTGAAGATATGAGAAGACTTTACATTGAAGCTATAGTGGCTCCATCTTTTACCGATGAAGCTCTTGCCGTTTTTAAAAAGAAGAAGAATCTGAGAATCATAGCAACCGGAGATTGTAAAACTGAAGACCGTAATGAAAAAGAGTTCAAAAAAGTTTCCGGAGGTCTTCTTGTGGAAGATAAAGATTTATATATTCCGAAAAAATCAGATTTTGAAGTCGTAACAGAAAGAGCACCCAGTGAAGATGAATATGCAGCTCTTGAATTGGGACAGCGAATTGTCCGTCATGTAAAATCCAACGCTGTCATTTTGACGGACAAGTATAAAACAGTCGGAATAGGAGCGGGGCAGATGTCCCGTGTGGATGCACTGGAACTTGCAATAAAGAAATCCCTCTCATCCACAGAAGGATGCATAATGGCAAGTGATGCTTTTTTTCCCTTCAGAGACAGTATCGATGAAGCTTTTAAAGCCGGTATAACTGCGGTTGTTCAGCCCGGAGGCTCTATTCGGGATACCGAGGTTGTGGAAGCCTGCAACCAACATGGGATCTCCATGGTTTTTACAGGCAAACGATGTTTCAGACATCTTTGATAAAAATTTCAGGAGTTTTATGATGAAAATATTTGTAATAGGCGGAGGCGGCAGAGAAAATGCTCTCGCATGGAAAATTTCAAAAAGCGACCTTGTGGAAAAAATTTATGTCTATCCGGGAAATCCGGGAGTAAGCTCTTTCGCAGAAATTCCCGAACTCGCTGATGACAATTCTGAAACACTCAGATCTTTTGCGAAAAAAGAAAAAATCGACCTCACCGTTGTTGGTCCTGAAAAATATCTTGCGGACGGAATAGTAGATATGTTCACAGAGTCGGGACTTAAAATTTTCGGACCTGCAAAATCGGCCGCACAAATTGAATCAAGTAAGATTTTTGCAAAAAACTTGATGAAAGAGGCTGGGATTCCAACAGCCGCTTATTACACTGCAGAAACAGAAGAAGAAGCTTTGGAAGCTATCAAAAAAATGAACTTCCCCTGCGTTTTAAAAGCTGACGGACTGGCAGCGGGAAAGGGTGTTTTAATCCCGGAAACCGAAGAGGAAGCCCGCAAGTCTGTTTCCGATATTTTTGCCGGCCGTTTTAATAAAGCGGGACAACGAATCGTAATAGAAGAGTTTCTTGAAGGTGAAGAATTATCCCTTTTACTTGTTACTGACGGAAAAACTTTCCGGCCAATGCTTTTTTCCCAGGACCATAAAGCCGCTTACGAAGGCGATACCGGACCAAACACAGGAGGAATGGGAGCATACACTCCTGTTTCCATAGGAGACAAGAAACTTTATGAATCGGTTAGAAAAAAAATAGTTGAACCTCTTTTCCCGGCACTTGAAAAACAAAATATCAAATATACAGGAGTTCTTTATGTGGGGCTTATGATAGTGAACGGGGAGCCTTATGTGCTTGAATTTAATGTGCGTTTCGGAGATCCGGAAACAGAAGTTCTTCTGTTCAACATGAAAAGCGATATAGTTCCGGTACTTGCCCGAACGGCTACAGGCAATCTTGAATCAACAGAGCCTTTTTTATGGCATAAAGGGTACTCTGTTTGTGTTGTAATGGCCTCTGAAGGCTACCCCGGAACTTATGAAAAAGGTCGCATAATATCAATGCCGTTGGAAACGGAAGAGGATACTTTTATATTTCATGCCGGTACAACTAAAAATAAAGACGAACAGATAGTGACATCCGGCGGCAGAGTTCTTATGGTAACTTCTCGCGGGGAAACCATTGAAAATGCTGTTAAAAAAGCTTACAGGACTGTGAGACAAATAAAATGCGAAAATCTGTTTTTCAGAAGAGATATCGCTCACAGAGAACTTCACAGAGATAAAAATGAAGATTAAGTCTGCTGAATTCATAGACAGTTGTTTTAAAATTGATCAGCTTCCCTCGGACGGTTTGCCGGAGTTTTGCTTTTCCGGCCGTTCAAATGTGGGCAAATCAAGCCTTATAAATATGCTTCTTGACAGAAAAAATCTTGTAAAAACAAGTAAAAGCCCCGGGAAAACCATCTCAGCGAATTTTTTTCTAATAAATAAAAATTTTTATTTCGTAGATCTGCCCGGATATGGTTACGCTCGAAGATCCAAAGAGATGCGTCAACTTTGGAAAAAACTCATAGAACCTTATCTGCTCGGGCGTAAACAGCTGAAACAGCTTTTTCTTCTCATAGATTCAAGAATCGGAATTCAGGATAACGACTCCATGATGCTTGATTTTCTTGAAGGGAACAATATCCCCTGGACTCCGCTGTTCACCAAGGCAGATAAAATCAACTCTTCCAAAAAGAAAATGATAAACAATAAAAACGATTTTTCAATTATGACTTCCTCAAAAACAAAAGAAGGTCAAATGGAGCTTTGGCAGTGTATAAGTCGAAATTTCTGACAATCTTTTTAATTTTACTCACAACGCACACTCTTTTTTCTGAAAAAATAATAGATATGGTTCTGGCCCGGATAGACAGCGATGTGATAACTTATTCCGAAGTCATGCAGAGAGCAGCACTCATGAACATAAAAAACAAAGTTCCCGTCGATACCCCCGTATCAAAAGAATTAAAAGAAAAAGTTCTTGACATGCTTATAATGGAAAAGATACTTGTAAAAGAAGCACACAGACAGGATTTATATGTGGAAAAAGAAAAACTGTCATCAGAAATTGAAAGATACAGAAGTAAAGAAGATTTCAATATTTTCACCGAAACTTACAATATATCTGCAGACGAGTTTAATCTCATGGTCAAAAAAATGCTGCTTTCTGACAAAATGAGTACAAATTATGCAGAAAAAAGATTTTCAGGGAAAAAAACAGATGAAAAAACCGTACGGGAAGCGGTTTTGGAATGGTACGATTCTTTGAAAAAAAGATATCGTATAATAACTTACTCCACTCCATAAAAATCGAAAGGAACTTCCATGGCGAGAATAATCTCTGTTGTAAATCAGAAAGGCGGTGTCGGGAAAACCACAACTGCAGTAAATTTCGCAGCTTGTCTCGGGGTTCTTGAAAAACGAGTGCTTCTTGTGGACATGGATCCGCAGGGCAATGCAACATCCATGAGCTCCATAAAAGATGACAGTTTCAACACCGTTTACGACACAATGACAGATCACTCAAAAAACGCCGTTTACGACACTGAACTGCCTTTTCTTAAAATTATGCCTTCGGATGCAGAACTTACAGGGGCCGAAGTGGAGCTGCCATCTCTGGACAACGGCGAATATATTCTCAGAGAAGTACTCGATAAAATGAGAGACGATTTTGATTATATCATCATAGACTCTCCTCCCGCTCTCAATATACTGACCGTGAACAATATGACTGCATCTGACGGGATAATCATTCCTATACAGTGCGAATATTTTGCACTTGAAGGTGTTTCAAGAATAACAGGAACTTATGAAAAAATAAAATCTATGAATCCTGAAATTGAAATAGACGGTATTCTGCTCACTATGTATGACAGACGACTTCGTCTTACTTTTGAAGTTGAATCTGATGTAAGGGGATTTTTCGGCGAAAGTGTGTTCAAAACGGTTATTCCGAGAAATGTCAAACTTACCGAATCACCGAGTTACGGCTGTCCCATTATAATGTATGACATGGCTTCAGTCGGTGCTGAATGCTATATGGAAATGGCAAAGGAATATCTGGAACGCAGAAAAAAAAGGGAGAAATAAGTGGAAAAGAAAAAAAAACGACTTGGAAGAGGCCTTAACGCACTCATTAAGTCATCCGAAGAGTTCATATCATGCAAACTTGATCTCATAGACAGCAATTCAGATCAGCCCCGTAAAGATTTTGACGAAAAGCGACTTAAGGAACTTTCGGAATCCATAAAAGAGTACGGTGTTATACAGCCTGTTATTGTAAAACGGGAAGGTGAACGATTTCGTATAATCGCTGGCGAAAGACGAGTCAGAGCAGCTAAAATGGCCGGACTGAAAACCATAAAAGCATCTGTTTTCAGGGGAGAGCAAGATTATCATGTATCTCTCATAGAAAATATACAGAGAGAAAATCTCAACCCCATGGAAATAGCTATGGGATATGAAGAACTGATGCAGCAATGCAATTATACTCAGAAACAACTCAGTGAAAAAGTGGGGAGAAGCAGATCAGAAGTTGCAAATTACCTTAGACTTCTTAAACTCAGTGAAAAAGTCAGAAACCTCATCGTCAAAAAAGAACTTTCAATGGGCCGGGCCCGCCCTCTTGCCATTCTGAATCATTCAGAACAGAACCTGCTTTCCGATAAAATAATAAACGAAAGACTTTCAGCAAGACAGGTTGAAAAACTTGTAAAAACACACACAGCATCCCCGTCTGCACCTTCGGAGTCCTCATCTTATGAAAGACTTTCTGACCTTGAAAAAAATTTACAGGATACAATACCTGCGGACATTAACATACGCAGAAATAAA
>JAWOGE010000157.1:0-4893 GCA_046497165.1 bacterium
GTACAGCAGCAGACGTTGGTGAAGGTGATACCTATGAAGGAGATAATATAACTTTAGTTAATTCAAATACTGACGTAGACAATGAGAATAATGTTGAGGATGGCCACTGGTTCCAGTAGTGATTGCTGTTTACTTATTCTTCTTTTTTATCCTTATATGCATTCAACAGATAGAGAAAATTTCTCGGTACAGCACTGAGAAGTCTTACAAAATTCTCAGGTACAGTAAGCATTGTTCTAAGCAGTTTTGCCTGTAATTCCTCTTTTGAAGGCAACTGAGAAAACACTTCAACCTGTTCCGCATCCATAAATGAATCTGCGGCCATACCACCTTTGAATTTTATGGTATCTGCATCTTTGGCATATTTTTTAATCATCTTTGCACCGGCAACCTGGTCTTCATCATAGGTAAAAACGAGCGCTGTCATACCTTCAAAAAGTCCACCCATTTCCTTGTATTCCGTTTCGGACAAAGCAATTTTAGCCAGTGAGTTTTTGACAACAGACAACTTCAAACCAGAACGGGCACAATCTTTACGAAGAGGAGTGAATATCTCCATGGAGGTTCCTTCATAATTAAAAGCTATGCATGAAGTAGCCCTGTCGAAAGATTCTTTTAAATCCCTTACGACTTCTTCTTTTTTTGTTTTTTCCATTATTATTCTCCATTCAATACTGGTCTGTGAGAAGGAGTAAGGAATTATATTCCGGTCTCCGGCCGGCAAAAATTAAGTATTTAAACACCCGCCCTCTCAGACCAAAGTTTTTTATTTAAAGATCAACTTATTGCGTTTACCAATTCCGTTTTATTTAACTTTACACCGGGCCCCATAGTTGTAGTAAGAACTATCTTCCTGAAATAAATACCTTTAGCAGAAGCCGGTTTCAATTTATTCAGCGTGCGAAAGATCTCAAGCATATTTTCATAGAGATCTTTTTCTGAAAAATTCACTCTACCAATGGGACATGCAAGAATTCCGTCACGATTGACACGAAATTCAACACGACCAGCCTTCTGCATTTTTATGGCCTCGATTATATTTTTACTTACTGTTCCGGTTTTTGGAGTAGGCATAAGTCCGCGGGGACCGAGAACTTTACCAAGCCGTCCGACAACTTTCATCATCTGAGGAACCGTCACGACTTTATCAAAATCCAGCCATCCCTCTTTTTGAATTTTTTCGGCATACTCTTCACCACCGGCATAATCCGCTCCGGCATTTTTTGCATCCTCAACCATATCAGCAGGAACAATAGCGAGAACCTTGATCTCTTTGCCCGTTCCATTTGGAAGCTGGCAAGCCCCCCTGACCATCTGGTCAGATTTCCTCGGATTAACACCAAGCATAAAAGAAACATCAACTGTTTCATTAAAATTGGTTTTTTCAGCCGATTTTTTCAGTATTTTAACAGCCTCGGAAAAATTAAAAAAATCCGCCCTGTCAAAGCTGCTTTTGATATCTTCAAGTCTTTTTCCATGAACACCCATTTTTTCCTCCAGAAACTTACTCTTCTTTTTTTGATTCCACAATGATTCCCATACTTCTCGCAGTTCCCATCACTGTTCTTTTAGCATCTTCAAGACTTACCGTATTCAAGTCTTCCATCTTCATTTCCGCAATTTCAGCAACCGCTTCTTCCGAAATTTTACCGATTTTAACTTTGTTAGGCTCTCCGGATCCACTTGATTTGTTCATGGCTTTCAACAAAAGCTGTGATGCCGGCGGCGTCTTTGTTTCAAAGTCAAAAGAACGATCGGCGTAAACCGTAAGATTAACCGGAATTATATATCCGGATTTCTCCTGGGTTTTCGCATTGAACGACTTACAGAAATCCATGATATTAACACCGTGCTGTCCCAGAGCTGGTCCAACGGGAGGTGCGGGGTTAGCCTGTCCGGCCGGTATCTGCAGTTTAATTTTAGCTATTACTTTCTTTGCCATTATCTATCTCCTTATTAATCCTCTTCTTTTTCAACCTGAGAAAAACCAACTTCCACAGGAGTTGATCTCCCGAGAACATTGACCATAACTTTCAGTGTCTCTTTGCTTTCGTTGACCGTGTCTATAACTGCCTTGAATCCGGAAAAAGCACCTTCTGATATGGTGACATTTTCACCGACCTCAAAAGAAACTTCCTGATATTCCTCTATGGAGCCGTCCTCAAGGATTTTCTTAATTTTAGCTATCTGGTCAGGAGGTACAGGCATGGGCTTATTAACTTTGTTACTTTTTGCAAAACGCTTTCTTTCACCGACAAATATCGGCTTACGCTGAAAATAAACATCCTTCACAAGAGCCCATGACTCGTCATCGTATTCCATCTCTATAAAAACATAACCGGAATAAAGATTTTTACTTCTCTTTCTTATTTTCCCGTTTTTATCCTTACTTTCCACCTCTATTTCTGAAATGAGAATCTCTCCGAACTTATCTTCGAGATTTTTATCTTTTATAAGTTTTTCCAAAGCAGCCTTAAGCTTTTGTTCCTGTCCCGGCTGAGTATGTACAACATACCATTTCATTTTAATCCCTCTTTAATATATTATTCTGGCAGCGTTTGACCAGACAAGATCCAAAATAAAAAACACCGCCATCATTATTCCCACAAAAACAAATACAGAAATTGTCGTTATACGGGTTTCTTCCTTACCGGGCCACACAACTTTCAACAATTCATCTATAATTTTGTCCAGCTCTATTCTGTAGTGACCCTTTTTCCACAGAAAAAACCAAGCTGTTACAGCTAAAGCAAGTAAAAAACCGACAAGATCTTTCAGCTGAATTATGTCAGAAAGTAAGTATACATTCCCTATCTCACCAGCAAATCGTGCTCCAAGAACCATATCGGCAAAGTTCGAAAGGAAATAAAGGGACATGAAAAATAACGCCGAATAAGCTATTAATATTATCTTACTGTTTTTCATAACTTCATTCCCTCTTTCAAAAAATGGCAGGCCAGGCAGGAGTTGAACCCGCGACCCTCGGTTTTGGAGACCGATGCTCTACCAATTGAGCTACTGGCCTTATCATTCTGTTATATCTTTGCTTCTTTATGAAGCGTATGTTTTTTGTCAAAAGAACAGTATTTCTTCATTTTCAACTTTCCCGAAGTATTTTTACGGTTCTTTGTCGTAGTGTAATTTTTTCTTTTACACTCGTCACACTTTAGAACTATTTTCATTCTGTCCTTTTTCTTTTTTTTGGCCATAACAAAATCCCTTTTCTTTGCGGGGTTATCACTCTACAACTTTAGCAACGACACCTGAAGCCACTGTCCGACCGCCTTCCCGAACAGCAAATCTCAATCCTTCTTCCATGGCTATGGGTGCTATCAGTTCAACATTTATTGTTACATTGTCTCCGGGCATCACCATCTTTATACCCTCGGGAAGCTCCAGCGTACCTGTCACATCTGTTGTTCTGAAGAAAAACTGCGGTCTGTATCCTGTGAAAAACGGCTTGTGTCTTCCGCCTTCCTCTTTCTTCAAAACATAAACCTCCGCCTCAAACTTCGTATGCGGCGTTATCGATCCGGGTTTCGCAAGTACCTGTCCTCTGTCAACTTCGTCTTTCTTTATTCCTCTCAAAAGACAACCTACATTGTCTCCGGCCTGTCCCTCTTCCATCTCTTTCCTGAACATCTCAACTCCGGTTACCGTAGTCTCTACTGTGTCTTTCAAACCAACTATCTCTACCTTGTCTCCTATCTTCACCTGCCCTCTCTCTATGCTGCCTGTCGTCACTGTTCCTCTTCCGGATATGCTGAAAACATCCTCTACAGGCATCAAAAACGGCTTGTCCAGAACTCTCTCAGGTGTCGGTATGTATTCATCCACTGCTTTCATAAGCTCAAATATGCATTTCGCTTCATCACTGTCCGGATCTTCCGCTTCCAGTGCCTTCAATGCCGACCCCTGTACAAACGGTATCTCCTCTCCGGGAAATTCATACATCTCAAGAAGTTCTCTCACTTCCATCTCCACAAGCTCAACAAGCTCTTCATCATCAACCATGTCAACCTTGTTCAGAAATACAACTATTCTCGGAACTCCAACCTGTCTCGCAAGAAGTATATGCTCTCTTGTCTGCGGCATCGGTCCGTCTTCAGCACTCACAACAAGTATCGCTCCGTCCATCTGTGCTGCTCCGGTTACCATGTTCTTCACATAGTCTGCGTGACCGGGACAGTCAACATGTGCATAGTGTCTCGCCTCTGTCTGATATTCAACATGTGCTGTTGCTATTGTTATTCCTCTTTCCCTCTCTTCGGGTGCCTTGTCTATGTTCTCAAACTCTATGAAATCCGCTGAGTTGGGATCCTTGGCATGCAGATTCTTCGTTATCGCCGCCGTCAGCGTCGTCTTTCCATGATCCACATGGCCTATGGTCCCTATGTTTACATGCGGTTTCGTCCTCTCAAACTTCTCTTTAGCCATCGTCTCCCCCTTTGATTATTAGGCAAATTTTTTTCTAAATATTTTTTCCGGCAGTGTCCTGAACTTAAGGAACTGCATTACATAAGTTGCTCTTCCCTGAGAAATAGAACGAAGTTCCGTTGCATACCCGAACATCTCGGAAAGTGGAACTTCGGCGTGTATCTCTTTTTTATTTCCGGCGGGATAAACATCCATACCCTTAACAAGAGCCCGCCTGGCATTAAGATTTGACATGACATCACCTGTATACTCTTCAGGAACAACAATCTCAACCCGCATTATGGGTTCCATTATTTTTGTGGAAAGCTCGTTAACGGCTTTTCTGAAACAGTGTGCTCCTGCCATTTTAAATGAAAGGCCGTCAGAATCAACTCGGTGATAGGACCCGCCTGTAAGTGTAACACAAACATCGGTGACTTCATAACCATATTTACCGCTGTTTGCACCGGATCGAAT
>JAWOGE010000168.1:0-6455 GCA_046497165.1 bacterium
CTTCGTTGCAAAATACCCGTTGAAACAGTTTCATCCATAACAGGTCTTCCTGTTAAAAAAGTTCTTGAAATAAAAAAAGAACTTTCACAATCTGAGGAAGAGAAATAAAACCTGAATCGGTTAAAAATCTTTACATAAAAAAACGAAAATGATATTCTCGAGGAAGATGGAGATGGAGATGGAGATGAAAATACGGCACAACGGAGAAATTTCATCGACACGGAACAGTATACCGATGAGTCGCAACCCGAAACCCATTGTGGATTATAAGAACTAACCATATTTTTGATCATGGAGATTATAACGAAAGAAGAGTTTATTGATAATCCGGGTCTGTATTTTCAAAACATGAAAAAGAAAACAAGCGGGATTTTCTGTCCGGAAATTTTTCCGAAATGGTTTTAAGTGCTTTTTCCACATTGGAAAGCTGTTTGATATTATGAATATCCGTGGCTGCGTTGTCCACAATTCCCTTTTCAAGAAGACGCATCATCTGACGCCGGCTTGAATTAAATATAGAAGATGAGAAAGATTTCAGTCCTATTTGAAGAAAAACTTTGTATTTTTGCCGGAGGTTTCCCCAGAATTCATCTGAATGTCCGTAACGCTCAATGTGTGCAAGCAGAGGATGTACATTCATTGCATTGAGACTGAATACTGCTTTTTCAATATCTTTTTTCCCGGCTCTGAAAGGATGAAATTCCACCAGTATGACCCGCCGGTTTTTTGGAAAAACATAAAGCTCATGAAGATTTTCTGTTTTTTTTATAATCCCTTCGTTGTATGTATATTCAAAAGAAAAACGCTTTATCAATGGAGATTCAAGCTCAGCAACAGATTTACGAACATCTTCCTCCTGAGGATTGTAAAAGATATGATATCTGTGAGGTGTAGGAACAATTTCCGTAAAACCAAGATGCTCCAGTCCCTGTATACATTCAAGGGATTCTTCCGAGGTTTTCGGCCCGTCATCTATGTTCGGAAGAACATGGGAATGAAGATCTATCATATTGTCACATTCTAAAAGAAAGACCGTAGATGAAAGAAAATGCTTTAAGAGTGTTGAAGGGAAGTATTGTTTCTAAGTTCATCCCCAGATACCCCCTTGAAAATGACAGCCCTAAAACAAGTCTGTCTATATTTATGAATTCATCGTCAAAATAGAAAGGAGTTCCGGCTTTATCCGCATCATAAGCGGGAGCATTGGTCTCGGGAAAAGAATTTGAATAACCCCCCAGTCGTTTTGATGAAGCAACAACAAACAGATGACTGTAAGCAAGAATCGGTGTCAGTTTGACCTCTTTTGCCATTACAAAAGTTTTGCTTAATTTCAGACGAATTTCACCCATCTGCATATTCATATCTCCTCCGGAGAAAAGTCGCGTGTACCCACCACCTAAAGATATATCCGGTATTTTAATCATACCTTCGCTTATGGCATATTCAGCACCTATCCCAGCACTCATCATCTCTGTGAGAATAAAGTAGCGTACATTTCCAAAAAGTTTGAGACCGTAAGAAAAACCCTTGCGGATATGAAGGTCAACACCGTTATAAAAAGGAGGCGTTCCGTAACTGAGAGGCTTGTCGTTAAATCCGTCTTTCCAATATGATTCATGTGTATTTATGGTTGTGAGAGTATACCCCACTCCAAATTCGAATCCTTTTATTCCCCTTGTTTCAGCTTCACCGAAAAACATTGGAGAAATAACCTGAGAAAATTGTTTGGAAAGGCTTAAAAAATCATCTGTTCCGTCACTGCCGAGATTATAAAGCTGAAAGTCCATCCCCTGTTTGGCAGACAGTGTGAACAGTGAAAAAAACAATGTAATTAAAAGAATAAATGCCTTGAGTTTCATAGCAAATCTCCACCGTTAATTAAGTGAAGAATAACAAAACACAAAAAATTTGTCAAGAATTATTAAATTCTCTGGTTTTTGAATTGCAATTCAATCAAAATGGATTGAAATCATGACAGTTTTGTCAATTCAAAAGTTTCTTCCATAGAACAGCCGTCATACTGCTCAAGCATTTCAGAATCATCCGCCTCTTTCAAATCCTCACAGTCTTCACCTGTAAGAGAAACATCAACTTTTGTGTTGACACTGGCTTTGGATGCACTTGAAAAGGTGACACTGATATTCATATCCATATTCATATTACAGTCTGTTTCATCGACTATGGAAAAACTGTCCTCTTCAGAAAAGGATGTTTTACCGTTTTTCACTGTAAGTTCTCGTTCAAGCTCTTTTTCGGAACAATTTTCTGTTTCACAATTGTATATCTTGATTTTATCACCTTCAGAAGGCTCCATATAGATGTATTCAGGTTCAAACTCCTCTTCATCCTCGTCATCTTCTTCGGGACATGTGTTAGAAACAAGCGAACCTTCAGAGGTTACCCATACACCTTCCAAGTCATCAGGAGAAACATCAGCACCACCGCCATTTCCGTCGTCTGTACTTCCACAACCCCAAAAAATAAAAAGAATAGCTAAAAAACAAAATGTAACTTTTTTCATAGCCAACACCCCGTCAGTGATTAAAAAACTCTGAAACAGTTTAGATAATAACTTTTTGATGGATAAAAATCAATAAAATTATTTGAAAAAACCATTGCGGAAATTATCGGTCTGACCGTTGAATTTTTCCACAAGTCCGTTTATCCTTTTTACATGAGCAAATATATTTGCTTCGGATTCATTAAGAAAATATCGAAGATTCTCTCTTTTTTCACTGTATTTTTCCGCAACGGGAAGCATAAGATAAAGACGAAAAATTATAGAAGCCATTTCAACAAGATAGGGTGCTGTAAACTCTGTAAACTCCTTGTTTTTCAACTCTCTGACTTTTTGAGTTATGTTATTGAAATCTTCAAAAATTTTGAGAGTTTTTGTATGTTCATCAGAAAGTTCGGAAATTTCGAGGGCTTCTATTTTCTGCATCTCTTCTGTGAAGAAGCCCGATGTTATAGAACCTATACAAGCAACAACCTGCAGTTGTGTGGTTCCCTCATAAATATTTGTTATTCGAGCATCACGATATAATCTCTCAACCGGAAAATCTTTCATATAGCCCACACCACCATGTATCTGAATAGCATCGTAAGCAACTTTGTTGGCCATTTCAGTTATGACAAACTTGGAAAGAGGAGTAAGAAAATCAGCAAGTTTTTTATAATATTTGTACTCTTTTCTTACTTTTTCACCCGACTCCATTTTCCGTTCATACATATCCATGATATCAACCGCATGATTTGTGCGATAAAGAAGAATACGAGAAGTTTCTATGGCAACTTCCATATTTTTGAGTATCTGGTAAATCATTGGCATTTCTACAATTTTTCTGCCGAACTGCTCCCGCTCATTGGCATATTTCACCGACTCTTCATAAGCCTGCTGTGCTATTCCGAGAGCCTGTGCAGAAACAGCAACTCTGGCACCGTTCATAAGACTCATGACATATTTTATGAGTCCGAATTTTCTACGGCCCACAAGTTCCGCCCCGGCCATATTGAATTGAAGTTCGCATGTGGGAGATCCGTGAATTCCCATCTTGTTTTCTATTCGTCGAACCTGCATGTTATCATCACGATAGCGTTCGTAGAGAAACATACTGAGACCTCGCCCACCTTTGCTTCCTTTTTCGGAGCGGGCCAGAACAAGGGACACATCTCCGCAACCGTTTGTTATAAATCTTTTAACTCCGTCAAGATACCACTTTCCGTCCTTTTCCAGAGCTCTCAGCTGCACCGCCTGAAGATCACTTCCGGCATCAGGTTCGGTGAGAGCCATGGAACCGGAAACTTCCCCTCTGCAGAATTTTGGAAGTACTCTATCTTTCTGCTCTTCATTACCGAAACGATAAAGAGTCACAGCTATATCCTGAAGACCGAAAAGATTCATAAGACTGGCATCAGCCTGCGACACCATCTCCACAATTATATTAAAAACGGAAAGGGGCAGATTGAGTCCTCCATATTTACGAGGAAGAGTCCCGCCCATATAACCTGCTTTAGCAAGCATATTCATATTTTCCACTGTTTCAGGGGCCCATGAAACAACTCCGTCGGAAAAAAAAGCCCCCTTTTCATCCACAGCTTCAGCACGGGGTTCAATGTATTCCTCACAAATTTTTCCGGCATTTTCGAGAATCATATCATACCATTGAAGTGCTTCTTTGAAGTTCGTAACAGCGTCCGCTCCTGTATTTTCAAAATTATTTTCAAGGTCACAGACAACATCTTCAATGTCAAGCTGTTCCAAATAAAACTTTCTGTTTTTATTGTAATAACCGGCCATATTCACTCCTCCTTCAGATATCTTATCATCATGGGAATTACATCTTTTATATCTCCCACTATCCCCATGTGAGCTATGTCAAAAATGGGAGCGTTCCTGTCTTTGTTGATTGCTATTATCTTCTGAGATTCCTCCATTCCAGCTCTGTGCTGCACAGCACCGGATATTCCACATGCAATATAAAGTTTTGGTCTCACCACTGAACCGGTCTGTCCCACTTGACGCTCTTTTTCAGCAAAACCAAAATCAACAGCCGCCCTACTTGCTCCGACCTCCGCATTCATTGCGGCAGCAAGCTGATGAAGCAGTTTAAAATTGTCGGCACTTCCAACTCCGGCTCCACCGGAAACAATTATATCTGCCATATCAAAGTTCACATGTTTTTCAATTGGTATTATGGAAAGAAATTCGTTGCGTATCCAATCTTCATCAAAATCCATATCAAAAGGCTCAACGGAGATCTCCGGTTTTTCACTGTATTCCTCGGGAAGAGGCATAACCCCGGGGCGTACGGTTGCCATCATGGGTCTGTGCTCGGGAGTTACAATGGTTGCCAGAATATTCCCTCCGAAAGCCGGTCTGACCTGATGAAGAACCCTTGGAACACCCTTGTAATCATCTATATAAAGCTGTGTACAATCAGCAGTAAGGCCTGTTTTCAGTGCTGAGGCAACAAGAGGTGCTATATCACGGCCGATGTGAGTTGCTCCGAAAAGAACAATATCGGGGCTTTCGTTTTTAATCATGGGAACAAGCACATTTTTCATAGCCCTTGATTGGAGCTGTTTCATGTTTTCGTTTTTGAAAGTACGAAGCCTGTCCATACCGTACGCAAAAAGTTTTTCCGTGTCAGAGGGAAGTTCGTCTCCTGCAAAAACTCCCGTAACTTCGCCCTCACCCTCCATAGCATCCACAAGAGAACGGGCTTTATTGGTCAATTCCAGACTAACATTGTTAAGCTCACCTGAAACAGGATTTTTCTCGACAAAAACAGCTATTTTCATCAGTCCACCTCTACATAATCTTTCATAATGCTTTTTACAAGTGCCTGAACACCTTTGTTTCCGTCATCAAAGATTTCCAGATCACCGCCTGCGAGACTTATGCTTTTTATGCGAAAAACTTTGGTTGGGCTACCCTTCAGACCGCATTTTTCGACATCAAGTCCCAATTTGTCTACATTCCAGACAGGAATAATCCATCCGTTTGCAGTGGCTCGCTTTCCTTCTTCTCCTGAAAGTTCGTTTTCAGGACGAGCTCTGAAAAACTCCAGCATCCCTTTTGCCGAAGGATAACGCGGTTCATTGGCACTTTCGGTTACTGTAAGCAGAACTGGCAGATTCAATTTTATTTTCTCATGCTGATAACCACCGTCGCGTTCCGCAATGACATAATCCTCGTTTATCTCATCAATGGCCGTGACATAGGTAAGCTGGTCAAAATCTATCTTCTCCGCAACTTGAGGCCCGACCTGAGCTGTGTCTCCGTCAATGGCCTGTCTTCCGGCAAAAACTACTTTCACATCACCTATTTTTTTAACAGCCTCCGAAAGAACATAAGATGTGGCAAGTGTGTCGGCAGCCGCAAATTTTCTGTCCGAAATGAGAACAACCTCGTCAGCACCCATATAACGGGCATAACGAAGCACTTCAGCAGCTTTGGACGGTCCCATGGTAATTACATGAACACGCCATCCTGTTTTCTCTTTTACACTTAGAGCCATCTCAAGTGCATTGAGATCCTCGGGATTGAAAACAGCAGGCAGAGCACCTCTGTTCACCGTACCGTCCTCCTTCATGGCATCACCAGTGATATTCGCCGTATCAGGAACTTGTTTCACAAGAACAACTATGTTACTCATATGACCTCCATCATGAGAAATGACATTCGAGTCTATTTATATTGAAAACTTCTCCCGCTGTCAATCTTTTCTTTTATGTAATAAAAATCCGGGAAACAGATTCAGCACTGAAAATCAGGAAAAACAGCATGTCGATTTGTCTACAACCTGAATCGTCCGACTCTCTCATTGAAAAATGAAAAAACCTTCTGTTCTTAAGAAGTTACAAAAATCGCCGATTAACCTTCGGGTGAACCTCAGATTTTGTGTAACTCTTCTGAATCAGAACTCTTTCCCATGTTTTCCAACTCAGAA
>JAWOGE010000235.1:0-8279 GCA_046497165.1 bacterium
GGGAAACGGCGGTCTTTTTTTTTACGGTATCCCGCTCCGAAGGAACCCCGGATTCGGGATTGCAAGGGGGGCTCCTGTTCTGGATGTCCTCTTTGGGGGTTGGCACAAAAATTTGTGCGTTATGTATATTGAAGCAAATAGAAAGACTTGTGAATGTTTTTCAACAGAAAATGTTCAATGTTTAAGGATGACAGTTGCCTTCTCCGTTATCAAGATTGAGGTATTCATAATCATAACAGCTCCAGGGTGGTGATGAGCTTGAAACAAAGTCCAGATAAGCACCTGCTGAAGTTTTGCAATCCCACGAGGAAAGATCCTGATGTTTGAAATGGTAGTCACAGCTTTTTATCATCTCAGGGTCGGGAAGTTCTATCGTATATTGATACGGATGACGATGTTGTCCCAAGGTAGTGTTTTCATGTAATTTATGAATATAAGCTGCTCCGGCCCGGCCGTGTTCTATAAAATCCACTGTAACGGTTACTTTTTTTGTGCTGTTGTTAAACGATACATTTTTGTCAACTTCAGGGTTTTTGCTGTAAAAGTATTCGTCTGAACCGCAACTCATTTTATCAGGATAATTGAAATGAAGGTCAACTGAAGAGTTTGAAAAGTTTGAGATGCATTTATAGGGTCTGTATGTAATAGAGTAGCTGCTTATGTTTTCATTTGACAATTTATATCCGAAATACTGTGGTTCACCTCCTGATTTAAAGGCATAACAGCTGGCTGTCTCTTCGTCATAGGAAACATCTGCATCAAAGGCATTATTTTTATCATTATTATCTAAAACACAGGAGTTATTGGAAACAGTTTTCCATTTTGTAATTCCGTCTATGACGGCTTTGACTTTTAATGTGTCGTATCTGCCCCCTGTGAAACCTGATGGAAAATCACAGGATTTGAAAGTTCCTTCTATTCCGGTTGTGTCGTTATAATCTCTTTTGCATATTTCAAAATCACCGGAACTCTGTAAATTTCCGAACTCATAATGACCGCTCAGGTATATACTTACACTGTCTATGGGAGCTTTACCAAGAGTTTTTATTTTTATATTCGGCTCATAATATCCTGCAGATCCTGATATTTCAGTTTCCACATCTTTTCTCCAGTCGGAGCTGATTTCAAATGTGAGCTGATCAAAGTTAAAGTATTTAAAACTTTCCGTGGCCGTAGTTGCTCCGTTGGAATTAATTGCCCTGACATCTATTTCATAATCTGCTGAAAAATCTGCAGATATATCTCCGGCCGTAATGGTGCTGTTGTTTGCACATGTAGCGATCTCCTCCCGGCTTGTTGCCCCTGTAAAGTAATCCTTAACTATTTTGTAAATTTTGCAGGAATGAGAATCAGCATTTTCTCCGTCTGTCCAATTAATGTCTATTCCGCCGCTTTGTTCGCTGTTGAGATGTTTGTCACTCAATGTTATTTCAGGCATTCCCGGGCCTTCAAGATCAAGGGTTATCTGTTTTGTAAATGAACTTTCATTTTCCAACGGATCAACTGTCGAAAATTCATAAGTGTTCGGACCGTCTTCACCTTCAAGAGAGCTACACACAAAAAACGGCCCGCAGGGGTCATCTTCAATATCTTTATATAAACAATTCTGCCAGTTTCCACCGTTTATATTTCGCACTTTAACAGAAAGTTCATGCTCCGAAAAATAGTTATCTTCCACATTAAACCAGATTCCGGGAGCTCCGTAGGAAATAAGATCCTCTTCAGGTCCGTTCTGATGTGCACATATCCATAAGAAAAGCGGCATATTATTCCACCCTGTAGGATGACTGTTATTATTAAAATCAATAGAATCCTCAATTATCTGAGGAGCAGTTTTATCTATGACAAAAGATATCTCTTCAGTGTCTGAAACATTGCCCGCAAGGTCTCTGGCAAAAACTTTTAAACTGTACTCCCCTTCGTCATGAATTCCGGAATATTTATGAACCGGGGTTTCACTGTGAAGGGTGAAGTCTTTAAAACTGTCATATCCGTTGCTGCTGTAAAGCTCTGAAGAAAAAAAAACTGTTTCTTCAATCTCTTCTTTTTCAAGCACAACTTCATATTCCGACTTGTTGTCCGCCTCTTTATCCTCAAGCTTTTTTCCATCTTCATTTCTAAACTCAAAGCTGAATGTCGGCGGTGTTGTGTCAACCGTGATCACTCCCTCTCCACTGCCGATGTTTCCGGCGGTATCTGTGGCCGTCACTGTGACGGTGTAGTCTCCTTCTCTGTCTTCTGCGGGAACTGTATCAACAAAAGACGCAATGTTTCTTGTATCGCTTTGTGTATCAACATTAAATAATGCAGATGTTTGTCCAGTAGAAACATTTTCTATCTGGTATGATGACAGCAGAAAATGGTTTTCGGTTATATTCCAACTGAAATCACCGTCTGCGGGTTGTACCGGATTGTCCGGAACAACAACTCCCACCTGCGGAGGCATACCGTCCCATACGGTTTGTATTAAAGCTGTGGTTTCATTATAGGCCGTGTCCGTTACTGTTATGGAGAAGTCAAGGTTTGAGACATCAACTGCTTCAGCTCCTTCAGAGGGAACTATTTCATACACATATTCAACTGTGCTCTGGGTGAAATCATCTGCTGACTGGGGTTCTATTCGTATTATATCAAATACATCATTATCTTTCGGTGCTGATATATCGGTAAAATCCACATCGAGGATCTGATTTTCCTCTGCATCGGGGGTAACAGAAAAGGTGATTTTAAAACCGTGGTTAAAAACAGGTATGGATTGATTTTCCGGATCGTATGTTTCTGTTTCCTGCCACTCGTCTTGAACTTTTTCATTGTTCCACAACACCTGAAATTCAGATATTTCAACTTCGGGGCCGTCAAGATTTACCGGAACGGGCGGTTTGTCATCAGGAAAAAGTATACTGTCGTTTTCAGCTGTATTGTTCACCATGCTTTGCAGTGCGTTCAATGTTGTGGGGTTGCGGTCTGAATTGAGAAAATTCTTTATGGCTATTGCATAAAATTTTCTGTAAAGATAGCTGTCAATGGGAAATACTTTGTCTCCGTCTGTAATTGCAAGCGAGCTTGTATCGTTAAAACCGTCAAGTAAAACATCGTTTTCAAGTTCGTCATAAAAGATATTCATAATCTGACTTACCGGTATTGTTCCCGGATCTGTATCAAGCTCAACTGTGCTTATGTAATAGGCAAGCTCTTCAAAGGCGGCTCCCGCTATAAACGCTCTTGTTGACATATCGTTTGTCTTGTTGTTGTTCGGTACAGTGGTTAAATTCAACTGTCCGCTTCCGTAATGTCCCTCTATGAGGGAAATACTTTCAGCTTCCGCATCTCTCGAAGGTGCGTGTTCTAAAATGGATTCATAAAGCCTCTGACTGATTGAAGTCATGGGGGTTACTATAACTTCCGAAGTGTCTTCACTTACCGTTACTCTTGCTGAAAGTCTTCCGGAATATGTCTTTAAATCAGATTCATCTTCTGAAAGTGTAACACTTCTGTATTGACCGTTCATCACATCAACTGTATATGTTTTTCCCAGTTGAAGCGAAGCTGTGATATTGTTGTCTTCAATTTCTGCAACTGATTCATTTCCTTCACTGTCGCTGTATGTGACTTTAGTGTCGTTTGTGGGAATAAGCGAATGAGCTATAAAAGGTTTTATGGTCACATCTGTTCTGTTTTCAATATAAAGTGCTGACTGTGCGTTGTATTGTGTGCTGTTTACCAGTGCAGTACAAATCACCGTGTTTTCACCTTCCGGAAATGTCGTTGTATCCACTGTGGATTTTACTTTGTCTTTTGCATCTTCGGTATCTGTCAGTGACTTTTCGTCAATAATGCAATACAGATCTTCTATTTCATAGTTTTTATGGCTCGCCTGTGCGACCATATCCACACTGCCACGGGCGGGGCTTTCCTCTGTTCCGGTTTCCTCTTTCGTTCCCTCTTTATATATGGAGATGGATATCTCCGGGGCGTTATTGTCAACCGTATAGGTTTTTTCTTCGTCATAAAGCTGAGAACCGTCTGTCAATCCGCAGGATACCGTATATGAGCCGTTTTCCAGTTCCGAGATGTCAACCACCGCTTCAAAGTGTTTATCGGCATCATTTTCATCAGTGAGGCTTCCAATCTCTTCATGGATACATGAAAAATTTCTCACTGTGGAAAAGTTTTCCGCTGTGGCTTTGACCGTGATCGTTTCGTGATAACAATCCGCTTCAGTTGTTCCGCTTTCTCCCTGATAGATTTTTATAGAGATGGATTTTTCTTCGCTTTCGCTTTCTGCTCCGAGAAAATCCGCATCAGCGGTTTCAAGATGTTCTCTCCAGTCGGCTGTTTTATCACTGTCATAAAGTTTTTCTATTGACTGGGGTATCATCTTGCGAAAAATGTTTTCTCCCACTGAAATACTTCCGATGGTTTCATCTGTGCTTCCGTCAATTGTGTTGTTGTCTTTAAGATCATCAAGAAGTTTTTCCAAAAGTGTTTCTCCCGCACTGTCGATATCTGACGCGTCTTGTGCGGTTTTAATCAGTCCCTGTGTGAAAAGCCAGGCTTTTGCTGAATCCGTCAAGCTGTTTTCCTCCTCCGGAAAAATGGAGCCTGAAATATCAAGGTAGTCATACCACTCCTGCCTATCGGTGTCGCTTTCGTAACTGCTGATAAATGTCGAGATAAAATCAACAACAACACTGTACTGCTTTTTATCCTCCACCTCAAAAGAGTTTTTAAGGCAACCGGAAAAGGATATTTCATCATCAGAAGTTAAATATTTTCCCCCGCAAACTTCAACTTCCACATTACCGATAATATCAACTGCAACTTCAAAAAATCCCTCTTCATCGGTTTTTGCAGTAAAACTCTTTTCGCCGTCAGATTCTGTAATGACAACATCAGCCTTTTTAAGGATTGACCTTCCTGAAATATCGGTTTTAAAATCCCCGATATCCGGCCTGCTTCCCTTAGAACATGAAATAAAAATAAAAAAACTCATAGATGTAATAAAACAACAAAATTTTAAAAACACATTTTCCTCCATAAAAAATTAAATTCACAAACACACAATAAACAACCAAATATTTTTGTCAAATAAAAAATATAAAAAAACATACAGCTGAAAACAACTTTAGCATTTCCAATTGCATTTTAACCTGAACCGTACGATTCTGAGTTAGAAAATATAAGAACTCTGCAAGCCGCAACTCAACAAGTCAGAATCACGGGACAAGAAGTGTTCTAATCTGTTTACAATCAAACTTCTCACGAACATTTCATGTAAAAATATTTTTACAATCCAGCAAGTTACAGAATAATTGCCGGTAAAAACTTGATTTTCTTTATCTTCTTTATACTATCAAGCTGCTGTCGGGGCGTAGCGCAGCATGGTCAGCGCATCGGTTTTGGGAACCGAGGGCCGGAGGTTCAAATCCTCTCGCCCCGACCAGGATTTGGTTCAGGCGCCCGTAGCTCAGCTGGATAGAGCAACGGACTTCTAATCCGTAGGCCAGAGGTTCGAATCCTCTCGGGCGTGCCATTTTTGTTTATTGGAATTTGATTTTGTGGTGGGTATAGTTCAATAGGTAGAGCACCGGATTGTGGTTCCGGCTGTTGTGGGTTCAAGTCCCATTACCCACCCCATTTTTTGAGGCCCTTAGCTCAGCTGGCAGAGCACCGGACTCTTAATCCGGGTGTCGAGGGTTCGAACCCCTCAGGGCCTACCATTTTACACATGTTATGTATGAACTCTTTTTATGGATTCTATTTCTGAAAAAGAAAAAACTTCGTATTTTTACGGAAAAATTGATAAAGATTTTTTTTGAGGTATAAACCTTGTTGATGACGAATATAGTTTTAATGTCATATATAATGGAGATGTCATGAATTATGAAATCAACGATTTGAGCAGTGTTAAAAAAGAGATTACTGTCAGCTTTCCTAAAGAAGAGGTTAATGAACAGTTCAAAGAAAACTACAAACGGGTTGCACAGACAGTCAATTTCAACGGTTTTCGAAAAGGCAGAGTTCCTGAACATGTTGTCAAAATGAAACACGGTCGTGCGGTAAAAGATGAAGTCGAGCGTTTTTTCCTCAACCAGGGAGTTCAGGACCCGGTAAGAAAAGAGGAGCTTAAAGTTATTGCCGAACCTGATATGCTGGACAAGTCAACTCTCAAAGAAGGAGATGATTTCTCTTTTAAATTCGCAGTGGAGATTTTTCCTGAAATAGATATTAATGTGAAAGATTACACTCTTGAATACACACCTGTTGAGTATAATGACAATATGCTCGAAGAGGAGATGAAAGAGTTTAAAAAATCTCTCATGAGTTACGAAAAGAAGGAAGGCCCTGCAGAGAAAGGTGATAAAGTTGTTATATCTTTTCAGGGGAAAGATGAAAACGGAGAGAATATAGAAAACACAGCCGGTGAAAAAGTTCCGGTCACATTAGGAGAAAAAAGTTTCATAAAAAGTTTTGAAGACGCTCTTTTTGGAAAAAAAGCCGGAGATTCTTTTGAAGAAAAAATAGACTTCCCTGAAGATTACAAAGCAGAAGATCTTGCTGGGAAATCTATTCTTTTCAGCATTGAGATTCATGATGTTGAAAGTCCCGAAAAAGATTTTGAACTTAACGACGAATTTCTGAAAGAAAAACAAGGATATCCGGACACCGTGGCTGAAGTCAGAGAACTCCTTGAAAAAAAGATAAAAAACTATATTGAAAAAGCAAATGCTGACAATAAAAGCTATCTTGTTGCCGACAGATATGTAAAAGAACACGACTTTGAAATTCCACCTACCTTTCTCAATGCGGAAAAAGATATCCGTAAAAAACAGTGGAAAAATGAAAATAAACAGGACAATATCCCGGAAAACAAACTTGAATCCATAGAGAAAGAAGCTGTTTGGTCAGCCAAGCGATTTATAATACTTTCTCAGCTGGCTCAAAATTTGCAGGTAAGTGTATCCGATGAGGAACTTGACAGAGAGTTTGAAAATGACGCAAAAAGATTCGGCATCTCTGTTGATCAGATGAAACAGTATATTGGAAAGAACAAAATTGATGAGAAAAGGGTTATGCTTCAGGAGAAAAAAGTGCTTGACAAACTCGCAGAAAAAGCAAATTTTGTAGAAGAAAAAAACAAAGATGAAGATGATGATTCAGGAAAAAAAGATACAGAGGAGAAAACTGATGAACAGAATTAATAAAATCAGCAGAGATTCTCTAATTCCAATTGTAGTTGAAAAAGAAGGTGGCAGCGAGCGTTCTTACGACATATATTCCCGGTTGCTCAAAGACAGAATAGTTTTTGCCGGAGGAGCCGTTACGGACGAAATAGCTAATTTAATAGTTGCGGAGCTGCTTTTTCTCGAAGCCCAGGATCCGGAACAGGATATACAGCTTTATATAAACAGTCCCGGAGGCTCTGTTACAGCAGGCCTCGCAATTTATGATACAATTCAATATGTTGCTCCTGATGTTTCAACCATATGCATAGGTCAGGCCGCAAGTATGGGAGCATTACTCCTTGCAAGCGGTGCTCCTGATAAAAGGTTTGCTCTTCCACACTCCAGAGTCATGATACATCAACCCATGGGCGGGTACGAAGGACAGGCTTCGGACATAGAAATACACGCCCGTGAAATAATTAAAATAAGAGAAACACTGACAGAAATATTCCACAAACATACGAAAAAAACAAAAAAAGTACTTAAAAGAGATATGGACAGAGATTTCTATATGTCTGCTGAAGATGCCGCTGAATACGGCATAATAGATAGTGTTATAACCAAAAAATAAAGAGAGGTTATTATGGCCGGCTCAAAAAAAGAAGATCTGATTAAATGTTCCTTCTGCGGAAAAACTCAGATGGAGGTGGAAAAAATAATTGCCGGTCCCGGTGTGTACATATGCAATGAGTGTGTTTTTTTGTGCAATGATATACTGGATGATACCGATGAAGTTGTAATATCCGGAAATAAAAAAAATAAAGAGATTCCTGTTCCTTCCGAAATGCACAAAGGCCTTTCAAAATATGTAATCGGCCAGGAATATGCAAAAAAGGTACTTTCAGTTGCAGTATACAATCATTACAAAAGGACACGGATGGCCGGTGGAAAAGAGTACAACGGAGTTGAACTTCACAAGGGAAATGTTATGCTTGTCGGACCCACAGGAAGCGGTAAAACACTTCTTGCAAGGACTCTGGCCAAAATGCTGGAAGTGCCTTTTGCCATTGCCGATGCAACTACTCTGACCGAAGCGGGCTATGTTGGAGAAGA
>JAWOGE010000239.1:0-6539 GCA_046497165.1 bacterium
CAAGAAAAAGCGCAAAATAGAAGAGATAGAGATGGAAGAGGAGACCAGCAAACTGAGTCATGGAAGTCTTTGGACGGAGCGTTCTACAAATGCTTCCCTGTTTTCTGAACGCAAAGCCCATAAAATTAATGATATTATACTTGTGTCAATAAATGAAGATGACGAAGCTGCAAAGAAAGCGAATACCACTCTCGGCAGATCTTCAAGTATGGATGTGGGATTGAGTAACGCCATAGGAATATGGGAGCGTTTTCTTCAAAGACATACTGATATCAGTGCCGATGCCATTGTAAAAACAGAAGCAAACAATGAGTTTGAAGGAAGTGGCAGTACTTCGAGAAACGATGCAATGAGTGCTCGTCTTACTGTAACGGTAAAAAAAGTTTTTAAGAGTGGTAATCTTTTTATAGAGGGTGAAAAAGCCATACTTGTTAACGACGAGGAGCAGCATCTTTATCTGAGCGGAATAATAAGACCTGAAGATATTACCGAAAACAATAAAGTGGCTTCTGACAGAATAGCCGAACTTCAGGTTGAGTTTGTCGGACGGGGCAGTTTGTCAGATAAACAGTCGCCCGGTGTTTTGTCTCGTCTTTTTGATTGGGTATGGCCATTTTAAAGCGGAGGATTTTGATGAAAGAATACAGTAAAAAAATCTTCATATTTGCAGCGGTTCTTTTTTTGCTTGCCGGGATGCTGCAGGGTTCCACGCGCTTGAAGAATGTTTCCAGGGTGAGCGGAATCAGAAAACAGCAGCTGGTGGGATACGGTCTGGTTACAGGGCTTTCCGGAACTGGAGACGGTCAGGGAGTGTTTTTTACCGTACAGTCAATTTCCAATATGCTCGTAAAAATGGGAATCAAAGTTAATCCGGATGAGTTGAAAGTGAAAAATGTCGCCGCAGTTATGGTTACAGCTACATTGCCGCCTTTTGCTGAAAGCGGTAGTACCATTGATGTTACGGTAAGTTCTCTCGGTGATGCTAAAAGTCTGAAAGGGGGAGCACTTCTCAGAACTCCGCTTCAGGGCCCTGATGGAAAAATGTACGCTGTTGCACAGGGTAAAGTTGCCATAGGAGGTTACAGTGCAGGTCAGGGAAATGTAAAAAACCATCTTACAACGGGAACCATAGCTTCCGGAGGAATTATAGAGCGGGATCTTTCCAGCAGTTTTGTCAAAGATAATAAGATAAGACTTATAATGGAAAGAAATGATTTCACGACAACTTTTTCAGCTACAGAATCCATAAACAGATATTTTTCGGAAAAAATAGCAACTCCGATTGATGGACGGACTATTTCCGTGGAAATAAAGGATGGTTTTTCACCCACTAAAATGCTTGCTTTTCTTGAACAGATAAAAGTGAATGTGGATGGAAAAGCAAAAATTGTGCTCAACGAACGCACCGGAACTGTTGTTATGGGTGGAGATATTGTGGTGAGACAGGTTGCAATATCTCACGGGAACCTGACTATAACGGTTAAAAAAGTTCCGTATGTAAGTCAACCGAGCCCTTTCGGTGCCGGAGAAACAGTTGAAGGTGAAATAGAGGAAGTTACGATTGAGGAAGAAAAAAGAAAGCTGTCAATGCTCAGAGAAGGTCGAATTTCAGATCTTGTGGAAGGTCTTAACAAGCTTGGTGTAAGTCCCCGGGATCTTGTTTCAATTCTGCAGGCTTTGAAGCGTGCCGGGGCAATAGATGCCAAAATTGAAATAATGTAGGTTTTAAAAATGCAGATAAAAAACATACCGGCAGATTTTCAGAATCATATTGACAAGACCGGTGATCAAAACCTTGAAAAAGCAGCAGCTGATTTTGAGGCCATATTCATATCGAAAATGCTCAGTGAAGCCATGCCGGAAGGTGGTGGAGAGAACACTCTTTTCGGAAAAAGCAATGCCAGAGATATCTACAAAAGTATGTTTTATGATGCGATGGCTGAAGAGATGGCCCAATCAAGTCCTTTCGGAATAAAAGATATGCTTCTTGAAAAATATTCTGACAGTTCACAGAAAGAAAAGGTTCTTCCGGCGGAGCTTTCTGCTGAAAAAGTTCGCCGACCGGGCCCTGTAATGCGAAATTATCGTGTAACTTCATCTTTTGGGCTCAGAAATGATCCTTTTACGGGCAAGTTAAGGTTTCACAGAGGAATTGACCTCGCTGCAAAAGAAGGTGAACCGGTATTTTCCCCGATTTCAGGAAAAGTTATTAAATCAGGAGAGGAACGCGGGTATGGTAATTGCATAAGAGTCCTTGGAAGAGACGGAAAGACTTATATTTTCGCTCATTTGAAACATATGACAACAGAAGAGGGTAGTATGATTTCAAAAGGAGAAAAATTGGGCAGCGTAGGTTCAAGTGGTCGTGCCACAGGACCTCATTTGCATTTTGAGGTGCGTGATCGAAATAATAGATCTCTAAACCCAGCTGATCTTTTTGAATTTACTGAAAACAAATATACAAGGAGGTCGAAATGAAGATAAACAGCAGCATTATAAACAGGCTGATGTTTGAAAAAACCAGTAGTGGTGAAATTGATAAAAACATGCGGTCGGAAGATAAAATCTCATCTTCTTCTGAAAAAAGCGGGGATAAATCCGGAAGCAGTCTTAAAATATCAAAGGAAGCGGAGATACTGGAGATGGCACTGGAAATTATGAACAGAACTCCTGAAGTTGAAGAAAAAAGAGTGGCGGAAATTTCCACTGCCATTAAAGATGGAAGCTATACCATTGAAACAGCTGATGTGGCTGCGGAAATAACAAAAGTACTTAAAGGGGAATGATCATGAAAAAAACAGTGGCCCGCAAACTTCTTCAGAGTATGGATCTGCAGTATCGTGTGCTGTGTGAAATAAAAGAGGTTTTTCTTGCTGAGCAGAAAGCGATGATAAATTTTGATATGGAAAAAATCAATAAACTTAATCAGCGTAAATTTATGCTCATGGAAAGAGAGCAAATTGTAAGAGATCTGAGAAGTAAGATATCGAGAAAAACAACTTCGGAACTTCTCGGGATCGAAAAGGAGCTTTCTCTGGATTCATTGAAGACACTCATAAATGACAAAGAACTTGATGAGAGTCTGGACAAAGTTTTGAAAAAACTGTCCTGCATTACAGAAGAGATGGAAAAGATAGTTGAGCAGAATAAAAACCTTGTTGATTACGCATTGAAAACCATTGATGGAGCCGCAAGAAACCTGAGAAAATATTTTTCTTTTGAACATTATAATAAAAACGGCTCCGAACGCAGAATTTCAAAACCCGGAACAATCATAAGCGGGAGTGTATGATGGTTTCAATACATTCTATACTTAATACCGGAAGTAAAAGTCTCAGTACCAATCAGACGGTTATAAATACAACCAGTCACAATATATCCAATGTCAACACACCGGGCTATTCAAAACAGAAAGCACTTCTTGAAACTAACGATCCTTTTCGAACAAACAGAGGTCAGCTTGGAACCGGTGTGGGGGTGCAGAGTATAGATCGTGCAAATACCAAATATATTCAAAAACAGCTTGTGGATCAGATTCCGTATACCGCTTATCATAAATCCTCACACCAGATGCTTTCCAGGGTTGAAGATCAGTTCCATGATTTTACAGGTGACGATATTCATAAAGTAATGATAGATTTTTTTGATTCTTTCAGTCAGCTTTCCCAGCGTCCGGATGATGTTTCACTGAGGGAAGATGTGAGGCGTAAAGGAAAACTTCTCGTTGAAAAGTTCAATGGAACGGACAGCTCTCTTCAGCGAATGCAGAGAGAGTTCAACATGGAGATTGAGGGAAACTTGAAAAAAGTCAACTCCCTCACTGAAAAAATATCGGAATTGAACAGGAGAATTGCGGTTGAGGAAGCATCGGGGCATCAGGCCAATGATCTTCGTGATAAACAGGAAGAAGCGGTCAGAGAGCTTTCCGGGATTGTTGACATTGATTACTTTAATGACAGTAAGGGTTTTTTGAATGTCTGGATGGATTCAGGTGAACCTCTTGTATCAGGAAAGCAGTCCTATGATATGGTTGCAATGGATAGAGCCGACGGAATGAAAAACATCGGAGTGGAAAGAAAAGGGAGCATAGTAAATGTTACGGAAAACTTGAGAAGCGGTGAGCTTGCGGCCATTGTTGATGTCAGAGACAGCTCCATTGCTGAATACAGAAACCGTATCGATTTACTTGCAGAAACTCTTGCCGAAGAGGTCAATGATATCCATTCCGGAGGTTACGGACTCGATCTTCTCCAGCGTGATTTTTTTGAAAGAACAGATCCCACAGAGTCTTTTTCAGCTTCAAATATAAGAATTCACGGAGACATAGAAGCCAGTCTCGATGCCATAGCTGCCGGTGAGACTTCCGATCCTGATGAAATATATGGTGACAACAGAAACGCCATAGAGATAGCATCACTCATAGAAAACAGCGGTTTTTTCGGAACCGGAGAGACTTTTGCTGATTATTATCAAACAGTTGTAGGAGATGTCGGTCACGAAGTTTCCGAGGCGAGATCATCCATGGAGCTTGCGTCATCCAAAGAGGAGTCGCTTATGAATTTTCGTGAATCTCTTGCCGGTGTAAATATCGATGAGGAGCTTATCAACCTTGATAAATTCAAAAAGGCCTATGAAGCATCAAGCCGGATAATAAATATTGCAGGTGAAATGCTTGATACGGTTTTGGCACTTAAGAGGTAAGGAGGCTGAATGTACAGAGTGAGTACAGGACAGATATATTCTGCCAACAATAAATCAATTTCCGATTACACTGTGGGACTTAACAGACTCAACAGAAAAATATCCACCGGAAAAGAGGTTGATAAAGTAAGTGATGATCCGGTGATTAAACAGAAAATCATGAGAGAGGACAAAGTACTGATAAGAAATTCTATGTACAAAAAAAATACAGATGATGCCCGCATGCAGCTTCAGACAGCGGAAGTTTCTCTCGGAAAAGTCTCCGATATATTGAATTCTCTCAAAAGTCTGACGCTGCACATGAGTAATGACACAGTAAATGAAGAGGACAGAGAGCAGGCTCGTGAAGAAGTTCTTCAATCCATGGAAGATATGCTGGATCTGGCGAATACATCTGTCAATGGATTTCATATATTCGCGGGGCATTCTGTTTCGCAGGAGCCTTTTGAAGAGGATGGAACTTACAACGGTGATGAAAATGTCAGAGAGATGGAGATAGCACCGGGAACAAAAGTACCCGTTGCTTTTACCGGAAATGAGGTTTTTACAGGAATGTCCGGAGGGACTCCTGAAGGTGTTGATATATTTCAGACATGTATAGACCTCGCGGAAGATCTTTTGAATAATGACGGTGAATCGATTCAGGAAAGATTGGAAGATATTGATAGTTCCATTGAGCAGGTGAATACAGCTCGTACAGATGCGGGTATGCGTCTGAGAAAAGTTGAAATGACAGCCTCTTTTCTCAATAACGCGGAGACGGAGCATACTATTTATAAATCAGATATGGAAGATATAGACATAGCAAAAACAGCCATTGAGTTTGAATCCATGAAGGCTTCGCTACAGGCGTCAATGAGTGTTACAGCGAAGGTTTTTGAAGTTTCATTGCTTAACTACATGAGGTAGTTTTTTATATATCCATAGACCAGGGAGGGTTCTATGCTGACATTGACCAGGAAGGTCGGAGAAGCGATTCATATCGGAGGAAATGTGATGATAGTTGTGAGAGATATCAAGGGTAAGCAAGTCAGAATAGGCGTCGACGCACCGCTTGATCTTCCGGTATATCGCGGAGAAATTTTCAGAAAGATAGTTGAGGAGAACCGACAATCGGCCGATGTTGAAGTATCCATAGACGATCTTTCTTCAATTTTCACTTCTCAGGAAAGGAAGTGATTATGATGTTTAATTTATTTGAAAAACAATTTCAGGAGATTTACAATGAAAGTTAAAACAAGCAGATTCGTAGAACTTGATGTTCCGAGAGAAAAAATAATTCATATGCCTCTCGCTGTGGTCGGGTTCCAGGAAAGTTACAACTATTTTATTCTCGATCATTCAGAAGACAGTCCTTTTAAATGGATGCAATCAGCAGATGAACCGGACCTTGCCTTTGTAATCATAGATCCCTACACATTTAAACCGGACTATGACATAGAGGTGACTGAAGACGATCTTGTTCCTATTCAGACTAATTCGGTTGACGAAATAGTCATAGCTACTCTGGTTTCCATACATGGTGATCCGAGAATGATGACAGCCAACCTGCTGGCACCTCTTCTTGTTAACTACAAAAAGATGCTGGGTATGCAGACTGTGCTCAATAATTCCGATTATTCAACACGCGTTAATATTCTTGATGAGATGAACCGGAATCAGAAAGAGATATTCAAAAGAGAGCAGGAGTGCAAGAAAAAACAGTTTAAAGAGCAGGAAGCGGCTGTGGTTAAAAGAAAAGTGGTATGAATCTCTTTTGAAAACCGCACGGATTTATGGTATTATTTGCATGGAGGCGAATAACCATGAACAGGAGATGATATGCTTAAAGTTCCGGT
>JAWOGE010000282.1:0-5170 GCA_046497165.1 bacterium
AAAAGACCTATCGATCTTGATTCAGAAGGTGGAATGGGGTTTCTGAAACGATATAAACCACCTCCCATCTCTTCTGAATATGAACCTATGTTTAATCCGCCGTTTAAAGGTGGAGGAGAGTAATCATGTTCCATCCATATACCTTCAGGATGTTCTTCCGCATGCTTCTGATTAAAATCTCCTTCGGGAAAAAGCTTCGCTTCATCGAAAACATATCCGTCATAGTTCCCATACTCCGAAGGAACAGCTTCGATTTTTGCCCTCAAAAGTCCGTAACTGTCCGGAACTCCTTCATCACAGTTTCTCCAGCTTCCGGCACCATTGTCACATACACATCGCATACCGTTTAACTTTCCAAGATATTCAGAATCATCGAAAAGAACTACATTTCCATTTATATCAATATGTTGGGGCTCGTCATCATTGAAATCCTCGTAGCTGTAATCTGTTTCACAGAGATAAAACCCTCCGCTGTCAGCTTCCCCGGTGGGAACCGCTTCGAGACAGAGTTTTTTTATATTGCCTTCACTGTCAACCAACCCTCTGTAAAGCTTTATGTTGGTATTAATATCGGTTTCAGAAATATCAAGAAAATTATATCCGCCCTCTTTTGCATCCAGAATATCCTGAAAATCTAAACTTATCTCCGAATAGTTTATAATACCTTTGTCTTTATCTGCAAAACCCATTGTTTTTATGTATATTTTGTAAGCTTTCCCGAGATAAGCAGTGTGCATCTCCTCTCCGACATTTATATAATTACCTCTCAATTTTGTCTTAAAAGTTCCTTCTCCCGACTCAGGATTGCTGTCGTTATAGTTTATCTCACCCCTGAAAGAAAAAGTCATATACGATTCAACATCATAAGTCTCTTTCATATATTCAGGAACTTCACAACCTGACTCATCATAATCCACTTCACTTTCATAATTCTCATCCTCTTCAGGTTCAGTGTCCTGCCCGTAATCAAAATCATCATCCCCTTCTTTAGAATCATCGTTTGTATCTTCGCCATTTTTTCCGTCATCGTCACTGTCTTTATCTTCAGAGTTTTCGTCATCGTTTTCCGATTTGTCTGAATCGTTTCCATTCTCTCCTGCATTTTCTTCTTCTGTGTTTTCATCATTTTCACTATCTGAAGTTTTTGTACCTGAATCATCAATATTTTCATCATTTCCGGCATCTACAGAACATGAAACAACCATCACAGCAGATATCAAAATTAGCATGTAAAAAACTCTCTTCATAATTAACCTCACTTTGCTGTTACATTATTATTGAACATCCGCAACCGGCCGCCTCATCAGCTTCCGGATAGTTGTCACCAGCAAGATCTGTATCGTTCTTATCGCTTTCTTCGTTATTTTCGTCATCTTCTTCAATGTCCCCGGCATTTCCAGTATTGCCGCTATTTCCGGTGTCTTCTGTGTCACCAGTATCACCGGTATTCCCGGAATCACCTGTATTTCCTGTATTTCCTGTATTTCCGTCATCTCCCGTGTTACCTGTATTACCTGTATCTCCGCTGTCACCCGTATTTCCTGTATCTTCTTGCACACACTGTCCGCTATCCGTATCACAAACCTGAGAATTCGGACAATCCTCGTCATTTTCACAACCTTTTTCAAGAATACAGAGCCCGGTATCTTCATCACAGAACTGATCTTCCGGACAATCTTCATCTTGTGTACACAGTTCCATCTCGTAATCACAATCTCCGTTTAAAGCCATATCAACCATTCTGTAAACATCCAGATATCCGTAACCAAAACAGGAATTATGTCTCATTGTTTCATGAAAATAAGGATCTTTTATATCATTTTCCCCACACTCTCCAACTATATTACGATCTTTGTCAACAATATTGTGATCTGGAACGATATCACCTGTCTGAACTCTCTCTTCGAAACCTTCAGCTGCACTTTTTTTAAGACAGTGGAGTGCTTCATAATATTTCATATCCGGTCTGGCTGAAAGCATAAGAGCAACAGCACCGGAAACTACTGGTGCAGCGGCCGATGTTCCTGAAAACGGCATCTCCATGGTGTAGTTGCCGGAATCCGAACCCAAACCACCGCTGATATCGGTTGTCATAATTCCTTTATAAGGCGGATTGTCGTCAGAATCACCTGCGGGAGCAGCGATATCCACAGCTTTTCCATAGTTACTGTAAAGAGCTTTGTATCCTCTTTCTTCATCAAAAGAGTTATGTCTTATGGCAGAAACAACAACAATGTGATCGTTGTCAAAATTCTTTATGTTATCAGTATCACAGAAGTTATTTCCGGCCGCCCACACAACAATGGCTCCCTTGCTTTCTCTTCCGTTTTTAACAGCATATTGCACCCCCTGCTCCACAAAAGAGTTTAAAGGAACAGTTGTGCAGGAGTTCTGATCCCACCAGACCCAACTGTTGTTTATAACAGAAGCACCTTTATCCACTGCATGTTTCATGGCAAGATATGTTTTGTGAAAAGTATCTGTCCAGCCTGAACCGGTATCTGTATCTATAAAATGAACAGGTATTATACCACAGTCCCAGCAGACTCCCGCGACACCTGTACCGTTATTGCCTTTTGCGGCTGCTATTCCGGCAACACTTGTTCCATGGGCCAGCTGAACTCTGGTCGGATAGGCGGTTGTTCCACTGTGATCTTTAAAAGAGGTGTCTTTGTTATCATCAACAAAGTTCCATCCCAGCTCTATAAAAAGATTGTCAATGAGATCTTCATGTTCAAGATCAACACCATTATCAATTATGGCGATTTTTATGTCAGAACTTCCGGTTTCAAGAGCCCATGCATAATCTGAACGAATTTTTTCATGATGCCATCTGCCCGATGAATATGTTGAATACCATGTGTCATCAGGATTTACCGCTTCAGGAAGCTCATTTTCAAAGTCTTCATCACTTACTTCGTCATCGTCAGGTTTATAATCCGCATCACCATCTTCCGCAAGTTGAAAATATGCCTTCATATCAGGCTGAACCCAGTTAACCAGCCCACTCTTATAAATCTTTCGGGACAGTTCAAAAGGGTCTGTCCCCGGCTCCATTTTCAGAAGATAGTAAGAAGAATCCGACGGATTATGATAAACAACACGAAGATTGTTGGTTTTAAAAACAGCGTTTATGGATTCAGCAGAGACATCTTTTTTGAAACTCATGCCCAGATTCCCGTTGAGCTGCATGGGTCTGCTACCGTAAAAAGTAACAACGGGCCACAGAGCGACACCTTTAGACGCCAGTCCGTCTCTTTTTTTTATCCAATCTGAACGATCTGTTTCATATATCTGTTTCAGGTATTGCGGGTTCCCCTCTCCATCAAAATAAAAGGTATCAAAACTCCTGCCCTCTATCATTTTTATTTCATAACCATCCACTTTCGCCGTAAAGACAAACAAGCAGAGAAAAAAGCCTATTTTTATAACACTGAACATTTTTACCTCCCGAAATAAAATTAATACCACACAACAAAAACACCGACACACCGTATTAAACACAAATAAGCGTTCGATCTCGTCTTTGTTTGTAAAGAAGTTCCAGAAAAACGGTTTAAAAAGGTTCAAATTAGAAATATGTACTTCAAAAAAGAGAAAAGACCGTCACAAAAAACAGCCTATTTTTTCCCGGATTTTCCTTCTGTTACAGATTTCCAGAACGCCGACAGTTTAGATTCGTAACCAACTGAACTCAACTCATAAAATTTCGGCGGCGGATTAAACCCTTCAGGAAAATAACGCTGTTTTACATAGTGACCGGGATAGTCATGTGGATATTTATATTTTTCGGATTTTTCTCCCGGAGCAAGAGAAATTTTGTTGATAGTTGCCGAAGGCGGGTTAAGTCCCGGGTGTTTTTTAAAAAAATCTTTAGCTTTTCCGAGAGCTTTATAAGAAGCATTGCTTTTGGGAGCGGATGCCAGATAAGTTAGTACCTGAGAAATAATTATTTCACCTTCAGGCATACCAACTCTTTCAAAACCGGCAAGACCGTTAACAGCCACAGACAAAGCTCTGGGGTCAGCGTTTCCCACATCTTCAGAAGCAAATATCACCATCCTTCTCAAGATGAATAACGGATCTTCCCCTCCCTCAAGCATCTTAACGAGATAATAAAGTGCGGCATCGGCATCGGAGCCCCGGAGACTTTTTATAAAAGCACTTATGATACGATAGTGAGAATCGTATTTTTTGTCATAAGTTGAAGGTTTTGTCATCAGTTCTTCAACAGTTTCAACACCTATTTTATCTTTTCCCGACATAAAATATGCTGACTCAAGCATTGTCAGAGCCGCCCTTATGTCACCATCGGCTGCTTTTGCCATATAGGAGAGTAAATCTTCATCCGGTGATATTCCCAGATATTCAGACCCTTTTTTAAGAACATCGAAAACACCCGTTTCTGTTATTTTGTTGAATTTGATGGGACGAGAGCGTGAAATCAGGGCGTTGTTAACATAAAAAGAGGGGTTTTCAGTTGTGGCACCTATAAATATAACCCCGTCATTTTCTATCATGGGAAGAAAAATATCCTGCTGAGATTTATTGAAACGATGCAGTTCATCAAGAAAAACCATCTGTCTCCGGGCCAGAACTGTTCCAACCTCTTTGTAAACAATATTCTTTATATCTTTCACAGAATGTTTAACCGCTGAAAACATATAAATTCTCGCATCAAAAAGTTCAGCCGCAATTTTAGCCACAGTGGTTTTTCCGGTTCCCGGAGGACCGTAAAATATCATGGAGGGGAGATAATCTCTGTCTATAAATGCCCGAATAAGCCTGACAATATGTTTCTGTTCGACAACATCATCAAGCGTCTCGGGACGGATTTCTGAATAAAGAGGTCTGCTCATGAAAACTCAGTCAAAGATACCTCTTGTGTCTATGAGTATCTTTTCCTCAAACAATTTTTTATCAAGTTTCAGATACTGTTTATGATGTACTAAAAGAACTACTATGTCACTATTTTCTATGACATTCTCAAGAGAATCGGTTTCCAGACCCTTTTCAGAACCGTCAAAATAGGGATCGTGAACAATAAGCGATTCTTCCGGAAGTTTTTTTCTCAGTTTTCGTACTATATCCATCGCCGGAGATTCACGGACATCATCTATGTCCGGTTTATAAGTAACACCGAGACAACCTACAACAGGTTTTTTCATTT
>JAWOGE010000330.1:0-12488 GCA_046497165.1 bacterium
GGAAAAGCTGTTTGTTTTTGTCATAATGGGATCGCCCTGCATAATGGGATCACCCTGCATGATGGGATCACCCTGCATGATGGGATCACCCTGCATGATGGGATCACCCTGCATGATGTGATCGCCCTGCATGATGGGATCACCCTGTGCATCGGTAACCGCGAAAGTGTCACGGAAAGTCCATGATTTATCATCGGGTTTGTATTTTACTATAAAAGCTTTGTGATCTTCGGGAGCATCTTTTCCCAGACGAATTACTATGGATACAGGTTTTTTGAACTCAAGACCGTCAGGTTTGAAATCAAAAACTTTTTTTGCACCTATCATTTCGTTGTCAGGATAATCTTCTACAGGTTTTTCCACAATGGAAATCTCCGTGTCTTCAGGAAGAGCACCTTCAGGGATATCAATGACAGCGTCATTTGAGGGGGAATATAAACGGCCTCCTTCTTTTGCACTCACTGTTTCCGTGATGCTTGGGAAATCCGTATCTGAATCATCGCCGTTCCCACTCTTTTTACCGCAAGCGGGTAAAAGCATAATAAAAGTTGTAAATAAAACAAGTAGAGTTTTCATCTTTATCTCCTCCTGAAAAGTTTTGATACACAAACAATGATAACATTTTGTTTTAATAAATCAAAACTTTTTTATTGAGTTTGATTTTAAAAGGTTGCTATTTATCCGTAAGCTCCGAAAAAATCTTCATAATTTATACATCATAAGCTTAACTTTTTTAAAAATTTGACCTTCATACATATTTTAGGTTATAATGTGTCAAGATAATAAAAGCCGGAGGTTATTATGAAAAATTGTTATTTATATTTTTTTACATTGCTTGTTGCATCTTTATTTTTTGCCTCAGGTTGCGGAGGAGGAGGCGGAAGTAGTGAAGATGACACGGATATTTTTCCGGACGAAGATATTAAAGATGATGTTTCCGGAGAGCAGTGTGAAGATGGAGAAATTCGTTATATGACCTGTACCCCCGATTATTCTTCCGAAGACAATGACGGAGATGAAACAGATATTCCGGATGAAGATGAAACTGATGACAGCGATATCCCCGATGATGGTGAAGTTCCGGATGAAGCACCGTATTTTTTCATGAGCAACCCCGAGGGAGAACAGAAACAGGTTTGCAGAAACGGTGTCTGGGAAGATGAAGGAGATTGTGAGATTCCGGGAGAGTGCGAAGACGGTTCTGTAAGATATGTTGCATGTGGTGAAGACAATGAAGGCGTAATGCTTCAGGAATGTGTAGGCGGCTCATGGGAAGACAGCGGAGAGTGTGAAACACCTTCTTCTGTTATAAATTCCTGTTCTGAAGGAGAAACGAAGACAATAGCCTGCGGCCCCGGAGGAAGAGGAACTGTTGTTCTTGACTGTGTTGATGGAAAATGGGAAAAAACCTCCTCCTGTGATACATCTTCCTGTGAAAATGGAACCACACAATATATCTCATGCGGAACAGGTTACGAAGGAACTTTGAGAAGAACATGTATCCAGGGAGAATGGGAAGATTCCGGCACATGCGAATACTTTGCCACCTCTTCTGAAAATCATGTGCTGAAAGAAAAAATAGTACGCGATTCTCAGGGAAATGCTATATCGAGAGAGCTTTTTTCCTATGTTTTAAGAGAAGACAGATGGGAGACTGAAGGATACACACGAAAAATACGCTTCAGTTGGAGCGGCGGGGATTGGCTTACAACGATAATTTATAAGCTGAACAGTAATGGATTCTATACGGACTATGTAAAAGTGACAACAAGCGGCTCTTCTATCCAGAGTTGGAATGAGTATAAATGGAATGAAAAAGGTGGGCGAGTTGAACCAGCTGTTGAAACAGAAAATCTGCTTTCGCATGTGGAAAAAGACAGCAACGGAGAGATAGTTGATTCAAAATACTATGAATATTATAAAAGCGGAAATTTGAAGTCTCTGGAACACGGTTACTACGATACAACATCTTCACCGGATTACGAAACTACTTTCGGCTCAGGGGCTTTTCTGAAACATATACAGGATTTTTTCAGTGACGGAAGAAAGGAACGAGATGTTGTAATAACATTGTACGGCACAGTTCTTAAAGAAAAAATATGGGACAGTGATGACAATCTCATAAAAGACTATGAGAATTTTTCTGTAAACTCCGTTGATAAACAGCACTGGTATGAATGGTCTTATGATGAAAACGGAAACCTGACCTCTTATGTGGAAAAAGATGTTTTAGGCTCCGAACTAAGAAAAATAACCAGAACATGGAAGGATCCGGAAACCCTCGAAAAGGAAGAGTGCATAAGTCAACCGGAATCTCCCGAGCCCTGTTATACTTTTGACGGAATCGAATCCTGCGGATATACAAAAGAGTGGGCGTGGGACAGCAAAGGCTATAAAAAATCCTATCTTTTCACTGCAAGGGACTCAGATGACAATCCTGTGATTATTGAGGAGAGGGCCTATGCTTCCGAACCTGAAAAAGCGAGAGGAAATATAGCTGAGCGCTATACCTATGAGCCAAGACAGTTCTGTCAGCAGCAGTTCAATACCTCGGAGGAACACAATTTTACTGCCGAATGCGATTCCGGGGACAACAAAATAAGCAGTAACGGACTTGTGAAAATGGAAAAATGGACATATCATGTCAGTGGTCATCTTTATGCAAAATTCGGACTTTCAGACAAAGACTCCACAACCAATCTTTATACAGAATCTTATCAGATTTCAACTGATGAAGATGACAGAATAACAAAACTTGAATACACAAACAGCTGGGACACACCATCCGGAAATGAACTTATAACTGAGTATTTTTATGAAGGAGACCGTGTCAGAAAAAAAGAGTACAAACTGTCAGGAGGTGTTGAACAGATAAACTACCATGTTTCATACAGAAAAAACTATTCTGCCGAAAAACTTACGGAACTTGATTTTCAAACATTGTCAGATGACGGAACAACAGTTGTTTCATGGGAAAATTATAAGTATGACGACAACGGAAATGTTTCTGAAAAGAAGGTTTATTACCCTGATACCGGAAACAAAAAAATAGTAAAAGTCTATTTTTCTGAAGCTGGAGGAGTGAATACAGCGAAACTTTTTGACACAGACGGTAGTACACTGATTGAAAGTTATGAAAAAAACAGTTTTGGTAAACTTATTGAAGTGTTTTGCGAATCATCGGGTTGCGATAACGCTGTTCTTGCGGGAGAGATAGGTCGCATCTATATTTTTAAAGGTGTTCAGAAGGATTACTGGAAAGAAAAATGGGAGTACAACGAAGAAAACATGCGAACACATCATAGACTTGATACAGGTGTTGAGGACGAGGGAACCCTTGTAAAGACAGAGCCTACGGAAGAGTATCGCTATGTCTGGATAAACGGTGAAAAAAAGCTACTTGAGCATATCTGTGATTACTCCTCTTGTTATACTGCTCCGCGAATATGGAACGAAGACAGCTCCTCATGGGAGCAGCACGAAGCACATTTTATGCATGAAACTCATGAATATGATGACAACGGAAATGAAACAGCGGCTGAACTCACAGCTGAATTTGAATATGACGGCAGTGAAATAGAGCATACATTTTACAGGAAAGATAATAATTCCCACGGAGTTTCTGAAATGTTCTGTGATTACCGCAACTGTAACAGTTCGGGTTTTGAATGTACCGTTGACAGCATTGAAAATAATCCCGCAGACAATCCCGATTCTCCGTGTCATTATATAAAATGGAACTTCACTTATGATTCCCAGTCTAATTTGACCGACAGTGAATCCACAGATAAAAAAGATAAATTGTGGGACAAAATATCGCAAGAGTGGGCAGAAGTTGACGGAGCATGGATAATGACTGAATACTCTCGTGAATTTAACGGAAAACTTCTTGAAGAGAACATATGGAGCGACGAAGGGAAAATGATTTCTGAATTTAAGGAGTCGTATTTTGGAGAAAATGAAATAGGTACCGGAGAAGATAACATATCTTTTCGAAACAGAAAATACAGCTATAATGAACATGGAGATCTTGTTAAAACAGAATATATGGACAGAAACGATGAGGTGTATTATTTCAAAGAATATCTAAATACATATGATGAAACAGTCAATCTTATAAATGTTGTGGAAAAAGACAGTGACGGAAACATACTCGGCTCAACAGAGTACTTTTACAGCTCTCCCTGATTTTTATCCTGCCCATATTAGTGCCTGAATCGACCGACGCTCTCATTGAAAAATGAAAAAGCCTTCTGTTCTTAATAAGTTGCAAAAATCGCCGATTAACCTGAGTGTGAACCTCAGATTTTGTGTAACTCTTCTGAATCAGAATTCTTTCCCATGTTTTCTAATTCAGAATCGAATGATTCAGGCAGTAAAAGGTGTTTTTGCAAGGGTTGTTCAGATTTATTCAGCAAGCCATTTTTCAAATGCTTCAAAACTCATCTCTCTGCCGAGGAAATCCTCGATCATACGGTTCCCGTCAACAGAACCGCCTCTACTGAGAACTTTTTCTTTAAAATCGGTCATTACTTCAGAGTTCATCAATCCCTGTTCTCTTATGTATGAAAGCATATCTTCGGCAATTACTTTTGACCACATATATGTGTAGTAATTCGAAGAATATCCGATAAGATGGCCGAAACTTTCCGATATGGGAATGTTGTCCCGGACTTTTGTCGGAGAGTATTTTCTTTCGATCTCTTTTTCAAATTCACGGTGATTAAAACTTTCTGTATCCTGTCTGAAAATTTCCAGTGAAAGCATTGCAAGGTACATCTGCCTTGCCACACGGATAGCGTTTCCTGTTTTACGGGCGGCATTCATTTTTTCTACCAGAGTTTCAGGGATGGGGTTGCCTTCGTCATCAGTGGCAAACATACGGAGTACCGATGCGTTCCATGCCCATTCCTCGAAAAGATTGGAAGGAACTTCAACAAAGTCTCTCTGACATCTTGTTCCGGAAAAACGAAGATATTTTTGATTTCCGGCAAAAATCATGTGTATGAGATGTCCGAATTCATGAAAAATTGTTTCAACATCGTGATGATTGACATAAGCTTTGCCGTTTGAAGGTTCTGGAAAATTTCCGATAATTGCTCCCCTCGGAAGTCTGATATCTTTTACTCCGAGTCTGTTGGTAAACATGGCAAAATGTTTGTATTTGTTCGGTCTTGGGTAGAGATCAAGTTCAAAATGTCCGATAACTTTGCCGTTTTCAACAACATCGTAGGATTTTACATCGGGATGCCACACATCATCTTTTTGAACCTCTTTTATTTCAATATTGTATATTTTTGACATAACCTCAAAAACACCTTCGATAACTTTAGAAATTTCAAAGTACTTTCTTGCTTCTGCAGGATCAAAATCATACTGATCTTTTTTTGCGAGATTTTGAAGAAAGAATATATCCCACAGTTCAAGTTCTTTTTCAGAATCCTCTTCATAAGCTTCACTGTATTTAAGCAGCATATCTATTTCACCGTCCACATAATCGCTTGTTATTTTATGTGTTTTTGTTATGAAATCATGTGCGTTTCCGGGGTTTCCTATCATAAGTTTTTCCTGGGTATACTCCGCCCAGTTTTTATACCCAAGAATTTCAGACCATTTTTGTCTTTTTTCTAGAATTTTTGAAAATACTTCAGTGTTTTCCGGAAAAGCCACAGACCTCCTTGCTCTGTACATCTTCTCTCTTAAACTTCTGTCTTCAGCAGATTCAAGTATGGGGAAATAATCGGGCCAGTCGGTACTTAAAACTATATTTCCATCGTCATCAGTTTTTCTCGAAGCAATAAAATCTTCCGGAAGTCCTTCAAGACGGGACGGATCTTCAATTACCACATATTTTGTACCGGAGCTTATGTTTGCATGGAATTTCTGATAAAGCTCCGTGAGTTCACTGCTTAATTCTTGTAGTTGTTTTCTGGTTTTCTCATCTTTGTTCACACCGTTTCTTTTGTAATCGGCAAGGACATCTTCAAGATAATTAATATCTTCTTCTGTGAGGGATTCGTCCTCCTTTGAAATGGATTTGAAAATTTCGTAGAGTTCTTTGTCGAGAGCAAAATCTGTCTGTTGAACATTAAGTTCGCGGCTGCATATTCTCGCAGCATTTCTCATCCCGTCATCGGGATGGTTAAACTGATTGATACCTGCACTGCAGTAAACATCGTATTGTTTAATTTCTATTTTATTGAAAGAATCAAGAATTTCGGAGGCAGAGTTCTTTTTTTGTGAAGATTTGAGTTCGGATGCCATCTCTTCAGTTTTTTCAAGCTCATTTCGGCACCATTTTATGAATTCATTTCCTTTTTCTCCAAAATCTTCAGCGGTTTCTTTTTTTTCTTCAGACTTTTCGTTCTTTTTCTGCAATTTTTCAGACTGTTTTTCTTTTTCAGCGGTTTCGGATTTTTTTTCCGGAACGCTTGCACAGGACGAAACAATAAAAACAATTAAAAGAGTTAAAACAGACAACATTTTTTTCATGATAAATCTCCCGGTGGATAAATAAATAATCTTTAAGTCAGGCTGATATATCTATCTTTTTTTTAATGAGTTCACAAGTTTTTTTCTTTCTTCTTCGGGTGTTTTGAAAAAACATGATCCGGTGACGAGAATATCGGCTCCGCTTTTCACGGCACGAGGTGCTGTTTCCCTGTTTATGCCGCCGTCCACACTTATTGAATATGAAAAGCCGTATTTTTCCCGAAATTTTCGGGCATTCGTTATTTTTTCGCCTGCTTTTTCTATGAAGGATTGTCCTCCGAATCCCGGATTCACTGTCATAATAAGAAGAATATCCACAAGATTTCCCACATATTTTAGAAAAGACAAATCGGTATGGGGATTTACGGAAACTCCGGTTTTTTTACCTGATGATATTATTGATTGCAGTGTACGGTGAAGATGGTTTTCAGTTTCAGCATGTACAGTTATAAAATCTGATCCCGCATCTGCAAAATCCCTTATGTATCTTCCGGGTTCTGAGATCATAAGATGGGTGTCAAAGGGGATTTTTGTGAGTTTTCTGAGTTGAGCTATTATAAACGGTCCGAAGGTTATGTTAGGAACAAAGTGACCGTCCATTATGTCAAGATGGAGGTAATCTGCACCGCTTTTTTCAATTGAGATAATCTCTTCTTTTAATTTTGTAAAATCTGCTGAAAGCAGAGAGGGGGCTATTAGTGTCATGAAGATCTCCGAATTTTTGCAATATAAAAAAGGTCTCTGTTATCGTGTATGCTGCTTATGGTATAGTAGGCTTTTTCAATAAAAAAGTTAGGATGATCATTTATAAAATCATTAATCTGATCGTCTGTCTCCTCTTTTGTGAAAGTACAGACAGAAAAAAGAATTGTGCCGCCGGGTTTTATATATCTCGCAGCGTTGTTCAGGATAAACCTGGATATCCCGGCAAGGTTTTTTATGTCTTCAGGAGACTTCTGCCATTTCATCTCGGGGTGTCTTCTTATTGTTCCCAAAGAAGTGCACGGTGCATCCAGAAGTATTTTGTTGAAACTGTCGTCCCACTCCTCTCTTGAAACCGTGAGATCGTGGAGTTTTATGTCAAAATTTGTTTTATGGTGATGGATCATACTTTCTCCGAGCTGCTTCAACTTGTATTTGTTGAAATCCACTGCAGTGACATATCCCTCTTCACCTACGAGTGATGATATATACATTGTTTTTCCGCCCGGAGCCGCACAGAGGTCGAGAACATTGTCTCCGGGTTCCAGTTCCATGTCCTGAACAACCATCTGGCTTGATTCATCCTGTATATATACATTGTCAAAATCTTTAATTAGTTCATAGCTTACGGCACGAGCAGTATAAATTCCGCAGGGACTTATTTCGGAGGGATATGCTGCTATTCCGTGGTCGCGTAGAAAAGCTATTATTTTTTTGCGTTTCTCCTCATCCCCTTCGACTCTGAGTGTTATTCCCAAAGGTTTGTTGAAAAGCTCAAGATATTCTTTAATATTTTTTCCTTCGGTGAAATCATTCAGTATGTTGAAAAACCAGTCGGGGAAAGAATATTTATATTTTAAAAACTCGTTATTATCTCCTCCGAGAATTTTCTTCAAATTTTCATCGGAAGGCTCCAGTCTGAGAAGTTGTCTGAGAATATAGTTTGCAAATTTAGCCTGTTTTTTTCCGTAGGATTTTTTTATGATTTCAACACATTCGTGAACGACTACGGGCGGTTTTCTGTTGCTCATAAAAAGTATCTGAAATACTGAAACACGCAATACCGAAAGGATTTCCGGGTCTATAAAACGAACTTCTTTTTTGAATGCTGAAGATATCCAGAAGTCAATGAGGCGAAGATTCCTTATGGTTCCGGAGGTAATATTTGTTATGAATTTTCTGTGAGGAAGAGGAAAAGAATCTATGGAGTTGTAAAGAAGTTTGTTTATGAAAAGAGACTCTTCGAGAACCTGACGAATTAAATAGGCTGCGACAACTTTCGGGTTCCCTGATTTCGGATGTTTTAACATTAGAAAAATTTTTCACCTTCCATGGGTTTGTATCCGGATATGAAGCATGAAATGTCCATGCATCTTTTTCCGGCGGGTTTTAACTGAACCAATTCTATCGCTTTCTCGCCGCATGCTACGGTAAGTTTGTTTGAAGAGACTGAAACAACAGTGCCTGCTTCGGTATCATAGTCACAATCTATTGTACGGGTTTCCATAATACATATGTTTTTTCTTCTGAAACGGGTTCTGACTCCCGGAAAATCGGTGAAAGCTCTTACCCTGTTATGAAGTTTTTCAGCAGGCTCTTCCCAGTTCAGGAGGCGGTCTTTTCTGTGAATAAAGGAGGTATATGTTGCCTGTCCTTTCTGTGGTGTTTCGGTGAAATCGCCTTTTATAAGTTCAGACCAATGTTTTTCAAGAAGATTAATGGACAGATCTGTGAGCTTTTTGAAAAGAGAGGAGGCGTTGTCTTCAGGGTCTATGGAGATCTCTTCCTGGTATATTATATTTCCCTCGTCCATTTTACGGTTCATTTTTATGATTGTTGTTCCGGTTTTTTCCCGTCCGTGTAGAAGAGCTGTGTTAACGGGAGTGGGGCCTCTGTATTGAGGAAGCAGTGAAAAATGAACATTAAGAGGACATATGGAGGGAATTTCAAGGACGGACTTTTTCAATATCTCTCCAAATGCTACAACAAAAAGAAAATGGGGCTGAAATTTATTGAGAATTTCAATGGATTCTTTTTCTTTCGAAGAAGTGGTGTATACAGGTATGTCAAGCTCCGTGGCATGTCTTTTTACAGGTGTGGGCTCTGTTTTTCTGCCCCGGGAACGGATCTTGTCGGGTTTTGTGAATACAATCATATCCGCACCGTTTTTATGAAGTGCGTCCAGAAAAGGTACTGCTATTTCAGGAGAGCCCATAAAGGCGAATTTTGGTTTCATTTCTGTTTTCCACATATTGTTTCAGATTTTTTTCCGCTTTTTTTCTTGCCATATTTCTTTTGAGGCGTGAAAGATGATCTATGAAAAGTATTCCATTGATATGGTCGAGTTCATGTTGAAAAACTATGGAAAACAGACCATCAAGATTTTCGGTATGTTCTTTGAAGTCAATATCTTGATACCTCACTTTTATTTTATGGTATCTTTCCACTTCTGCTCTGTATTCCGGAACACTCAGACAGCCTTCCTCAATGGATTGAGAGCCTTCACCTGAAATCAACTCTGGATTTAAAAATGCTTTTATTTCGGGAGCATAGGTTGCATTTCCGGATTCGTCACTTTCAGTAGCTTTGTCATATTCAATATATCCCGTATCAACAATAAAAAAACGCTCCGATATTCCCACCTGAGGAGCGGCAAGTCCCAGACCGTTGGCTGTTTTTAGAATATCCGTCATTGATTTGACAAGTTTTCGGTATTCTTCCTTTTTTTCTTCTCTGACTTCTGAAGCTTTTTTTCTGAGTATTCCGGCTCCGACCGTGAATATTTTCATCCTGCTCATGTTCCAATCTCCTTTCGTAAAAGATTATAGATATCAGGATAAAAAAGTAAAGAAGAATAAAGACAGAAATTTAATTGTTAAAAAATTTATGAGGGTTGATTTCATGTGAAAAACCTCTTTCATTACGGGCTTTAAAAGCGAACTCTTCAAGATGTCTTACAACTTCTTCGGCAATAAAAAGAGGTTGCTCTTTTGTGGCAGTCCATACTACATAAAGTTTCTTTTTTTGTATGAGAGATAAAGGAATTTGTTCCGGCGGGGTGGAAAATATAATTAAAACCGGAGTTTGTTGTTCCAGAGTTTCGAGTGTTTTTTCAAGTTGGTCGGGATTTATAAAAAAAGTTTTTTTTACGGTCAGTCTTTTTTTTATGTATTCAAGGGCTTTTTCTTCTCCGCTGAGATCTATAAGGGTTACCGGGGTTTTGGAAAAATCGAGGATATTTTCGTTATCAACGAAAGTTTTTGCTTTGTTCCGAATGTGAAAAGTAGCGTCTGCTGAAAGAAAAACAAACCAGAACCCCATAATTATGCTGAAAAAAATACCTGTCATGCGAAAAACCTTTTTTCTGGTGAAATGGGAAAGCATACTCATCGGCAGAAGATAAACAGTTGTTCCGAAAAAAAATCCTGTAAATAAAAGTATTCCCTCCACAGCATTTCCCCGGCCGAAACTTCTTGTTAAAGCGGCAAGAAAAGGTGGACATATGTTTATTCCGGTCAACATTCCGAGAATAACGGGATGCCCGGCTGCCGAAGTCAATATCCCTGCAGAACATCTGCCTTTTTCTTCTTTTCCGCGTATGACTGCAGAGTATATGAGATATGCTGCGATTAAAAGATATGAAACGGAAATAATATAATTTTTGTTTGGAAAATGTCTTGAAAATTCAGCTCCTGCTAAACCGGAAATTGCTCCGAAAGCTGCATAAGATATAAATCTTCCTGAAGAAAAAAAGATAACAGCTTTGACCCCCTCTTTCATAGATTGTTTTTTCTGCATTATTATGGGAAGAAAAATCGGAATGCATGTGATCAGACAGCTTGGCCCGAGAGCCAGTCCCAAAGTGACACCCTCAGTAAAAATAGACAGATTCATTAGCTCCTCCCGAGGAAAAATAGCATACACAGCTAAGTTTTGTCAAATTAATCGGAATCGAATGATTCAGGTCAGGTTCAAGACTCATTGTGTTTTGTTTGGTTCAGGAACGGTATTTGCATTAAAAATCAGGAACAATTTTGGAGTTGAGTTGAAAAGTCGAGTCGTTTTTGTAATTTTAACAGTTATTTCAGTATTTAATCTTTATTCTGACAGAGAGTATATGCTGGAGAGATTCAAAAATTTTCAGCGAATTCTGCTGCCTTTTGATGAAGGTGTCAGTCTGGAAATTGACGAAAAAGAGGAAGATAAATTCATTGATTTAATAATCTCTCCTGTTCCTTCAGGCATAACAAAAACAGCTGAAAATGTGGTGATAAATGGAAGCGTAATAAAAGGACACAGAGTGTTTTTCAAAGAAGGTCGTGCTGTAATCCGTCTAAAGGTTATTTCGCCGGAAGTTTCTGTTCTTCAAGGCCGTGATCCGGAAACCGGATATCTCGCTGTTAATTTAGGTGTTTCTGAAAAAATTTCTCACAGTACGGACAAAGATTCTGTAGATCATTTTATAGTTCCGCCCGATTTTAAAAAAAGATTGGAAGATGAAAAACAGAAGCATATTATTGCTCAAGTGAATCTCATGAACTCCTTTCTTTTTGACTCGTTACCTGTAGGAAGGTCTTTTGTTGATTACAAGCCGAACTACTCTAAGCTCAAAGGAAAAGACAGGGAGATAGATATTTTTAACAGAGCTGTTGATTTTTATGAAAAATCAGAATATGACGCAGCTGCAGAAGAGATTTCCGATCTCACAGAGAAATTTCCGGAAAGCCCTCTTCATGTTGCAGTCGATTTTTTAAAAATAGATGTTGACAGGTTAAAAACTTTTTCCAGTCCCGATTTGATTGATAATAGCTATATTCTTGATATTATTCATAGATACAGATCGACGGTGGCTACAAAGCCCACTTCCGACAAGGCTCCGTGGAGTTATTATATAATGGGGGAGCTGGGATTTATGCTGAATATGTATGGTGAAGCAATGCGTGATTTCTCTGTGATACTGAATCGTTTCCCTGATTCAGAAGTTTCTGAAATTGCAAAATTACGCATGGCTGAATTTTATCTCATGAAAAATAAGTTGAGCACTGTTTCAAACTATCTTGAAAAAATAGAAACAGATGAAAAAGAGAAAACTCTGGATTATGAAATTCTCGGATTGATTACAGATCAGATATCTGAGAAACGCGGTAAAATAGTGGAAGTTCCTGCTTATGTTCTTAATAAAAGTGATAGAGAGCTCTCCGAATTGAAACCGGGCGTGGAAAAACGGTTCGGACTTCCCGTTTTCCAGAACAATGATGCCAGCTGCTTTGCCCTTGGCGTAGCATATTTCGGTG
>JAWOGE010000336.1:0-4775 GCA_046497165.1 bacterium
CGCCCTGAAATTGAACAGTTATAAGGTTTCCCTGTGCGGCAACGACTTTTCCGGTTGTTTTCTGTTTTTCCTGAGCCATCGTGCGATATCTCCTTTGATTTGGTTTATTCTTCAATAATGGTTTTAAGAAACTCTCTGCCTTTGTTCTTCTCCAGAGTGTTCCAACGATTTCTTAGCTGAAAAGCTATTATATATGAGTATATTATATGGTCTGCAAATGGAGATTCCCGCCCGACCTGCTCCATAAGCTTGAAACGCAGTTTATCCAGTTCATGTTCCATTTCCAGAGGTTCATTATCAAACAGATTGATGAGATCGGAAACTTCAGGAAAAATAAGCTTAAGGCCGAAATCGGAACTGGAACGATTTTCAAGAATTGTTTCGACAATAAAAGGGTCTCCGTGAAGTTCACTTTCAAGATTTTTTCCGGAACGAATAATTCTGACGGCGGAAAGAACAGTTCTCATTACAGCGGCTATTCTTCCGTAGTATTTGAGAAATCCGTTTTCTCTGTTTTGCATATAGCGGAAATAGCCTATGTAAATTTCATGGATGTTTTCTACTCTTTTTTCAGCTTCACTGTGTTTTTCAAGAAAATTTGACATGAATTCAGGATAGTTCGGGTGAGGCTTTTTCAAAAAAGGTTCGTCTATGAACTCTTCAAGTTCCTCAGGATCAACATATCTGCTGCGGAAATATTGACGGGAACCGTCGTACATATTGTTTTTCAGCTCCTCCGGAACATTCAGTCGGGCTCTCAGAAGAATTTCAAGATTTTTTACATCGTTGAGAAGAAGAATGTCACTTATTCCGTCCCGTAATGTTTCAAACTGAATTTTAAAATCGTCAAGGAGTTCATGAAAAGAGCAGGGAAGTTCTCCGTCCCATGTAAGTGTCGGTAAAGCGGCTACTGTGTAGTAATTGAAATTCATAAAAAGCCTCAGTCAGCGAAAATATAATCTCTGAGATCCTCACGCATATATTGTGAGAGCAACTCTTTTATCGATTCCGAAGAAAAATCATATACAAGATGACCGTCTTTGAAAACTATTTTAAATCCTGAAGGTATTGTGTCGTCTTCTATGGTTATCCCTTTTTCGGCTTCTTTTGAAAGTTTTTCTTTAATCATTGACATAACAGCTTTTTTGGTGTTTTCAGGAAGAACAAATGATATGTTTTCATTTTTATCGGAAAAATGGTGTTCAATGACATCTGAAATGAGTTTGCTTACAGTTTCTTTGTCAGATAAAATACGCTTCACCGGTTTTCCGGCCGTTTCATGCAATATTTTCTTTTCAACCTGAAGTTTCAACTTGTCCACAGCCTGACGGGCCGCTATTTTAAGAGAGGACTGCATATTGGATTTTGTAAGTTCCGCCTTTTTTTCTGCTTTTTTCAATATGTCTTCAGCTTCTTTCCGAGCGTTCTCCAGTATCTTTTCCTTTTCTTTTTCCGCATCTTTGAGTATCTCTTCTTTTTTTTCCTCAGCGGGATTCAGAACATTTTTTTTGAGATGTTCCGATATGTCATGTATTTTTGAATCAAGAGAGCCGCTTGTGATTTTGTTACTTGTTCCGGTCATACAATCCTCCGATGTTAAATCAAAGACAGATGATTGTATAATTTTTTTATACATAGTCAAAAAAAAACAGAAAGAAATTCTAAAAGCGTATGAAAAGTATAAATTTTAATAAGTTGTTAATATGACGATGTTATTCTTTTTCAAGTATCAGTTTGTCACCTGTATGAGTGAGTACTTTCTGCACAGTTTTTCTGAAAGAAGGGTAATCTTCGGTGTTTACTAAACTGCAGGTTTGTCGGTAGCCTTCAAAAATGTTTATACGGTTGTTTTCAAGAGAGACTTTCCTTGAAATATCTATACAGCTGTGTTCAGTTTTGTAGGAGTCCGGCATACGGGATATGGAAAAATTATCAGGTATGATAATTTCAGTGTTTATACTGTACAAGCTATGAATCCCCAGTTCCAGAGGGAGAGTTCTTTTTTTAAGGCTTATTGTTTTCCCGGAAAGTATTTTGTGCGGAATTCTGTAATGGTATTCATTATCAAGTTTTGTGGCGAGATGAGATGCGTCGGCTTTGAATTCTATTTGCAGGGGCTTTGTAATGTCTTCAATATCGGAAGTTTTATATGACTCAAGAGTAGATCCTTTGAAAATCCTGCTGATCATGGATTCAAAAATTTTTCGTCCCCGGCCCTCTGTTCGGAAAGCTCTTCTAAGTGAAGAAGATATGCGTCCTCTTGTTGTTAAAACTCCGGAAATACTAACAGTGTTGTCTTCTGAAATGGTGTATGAAGCTTTTATTTTTTGAAAATTAAGCTCCGCTTTCTGGTAGGGAACTTTTTTAAAATGAAAACCCCCTGTTCTCCAGTTAAGTACAAGAGCTGTGGCACCTTGATTATCGCGTCTGAGATTGCCTTTTTCAAGAAGATCCACGGTGGGGTCCATGAAAAATCCTTTTTCTATTCCTTCCTGTTCTGGAATGTAGACAATTGCATGGTTGAATTGCTGATTGGGTATCTCTTTGAGTATCTTTCCTGAAGTTGTAGTTCTTATGAGTACATAATCCACATCTATTCCAGCTTCGGCGGCAAGTTGTATAAAAAGAACAGATTTGTCTTTACAGTCTCCGTAGCCTCTTTCAAGAACACGGGGGGCGGAATGCGGCTTAACTCCGGCAATATAGGTTGCATAATCCTGCTGATAGCGAATTTCCTGTGCAACAAAATGAAAAATGTTGTCAATGGCTTCATGTTTGTTTTCAGCACCGGATGTGAGTTTTTCGGCCAACTTCTTTATTTTCGTATTGCTCATGAAGGCGTCGTTTAGCAGAGCTCTTTCCCAGCTTGTGAAATCTTTCCAGCTGGAAATGGTAGAGACTACAATTTTTTCAATAAAATCATCGAGAGGCGGACTGTAAGGTTCTCGAGGCAGTGGGGGAACATCTTTTGCTCTGAATGTTTTTACTTTGTATTTTCCGGATTTTGATTCGGATATTTTGATTGATTCAGATCGATTTGCCAGATTAAGAGTCTGTTCTTCGAAAAGCAGTTTCCATTCCGAAAGAAAGGTGTGGTAATAGGAGCCCTGAACATACCAGGAAGCGGTAAAACTATTTTGCAGAAAACTCAAAGATGGTCTGTAATGTGTATACTGAATTACTGTTATATCTTCGGTTTTAAGTTTTCTGAACCGTATTTCGCTGTTTCTTATGGAGCTTGCTTCTTTTCGGATTCCATCGGGAGATATTGCGTAGGCATTTTTTACTTTTATGCGACCGGAATAGGGAAGATAGGTATGTATCATGTGGTCCCGACCCTCTTCGTTGAGAGCTTTTTTCACCATTGTTATTTCCCATCTGCTGGAGCCGTCAGGATTTAAAATGGTTACAGCATGGTCGTATATCATGAGAACATTGGCATTGTTATCTATTTTTATTTCCGAAGATTCTTTGATTTTCTGTGTTATTTTGCTGTAATCCGGTATGAAATCTGTTGCTTTATCTTTGCTGTCTTTTTTTGTCATATAGTCTATGCGTTCGGCTATACGGGAATTTTCGGGATTTAATCTGAAGGCTTTTTGCCAGTATTCTAAAGCTTTCTTTTCTCTGCCCATCTCATGATGAAGTTCTGCTGTTTTAAGCAGAGGAAGATACCACTGCTGATTTATTTTATAAGATTTACGGAAAAAGTTGAAAGCTTTTTCCGGTTTTTTCATCTCCCTTAAAAGAGTTCCTTTTTCAAGGTAATGGGAGGGGTTGTCGGGATCTTTGCGTATGATAATATTCATATATTCAACTGCTTTTTTGTACTCCTGACGATTGCGGTGGTAGCGGTAAAGGTAGTTAAGAGCAGATGTTTCGCCGGGAATAATTTTCTCCATGAGTCTGAAAAAACTTACAGCTTTTTCGTAATACCCTCTGTATTCGTAATTATATGCAAGAAGACGCAGGATGCTCAGATCTCCGGGATACATTCTGTGCATTTCTTTAAGAACTCTGTGTTGCTCCACCGGCCAGTCACGCATTTCAAAAATTGAAAGTAATTTGCGACGGGCTTCAAAACTCTCAGGGTTTATATTCAGTGCGGTTTGTATGGTTGCCTGACTTTCATCGAGAAGATTTTTTTTCATTTCACAGGAAGCTTTTTTTGTTATAAATGAGGAAAGCTTTCCGTCGGTTTTTTTTATTGCCCGGTTCAGTGTGTTTATATATGTGCCTTCCAGATGGGCACGGTTATATGCTTCGGCAGCGTAAAACAGAGAAAGAGTATTTTCTGTTTTATCTGTGTATTTTATTATTTTTTCTTTTGAGTTGTAGTTATCTCCCAAAAGCAGGGTTTTTATATGGGAAAGAAAAAGTTCCCTGCCTTCATCAGGCATTTCTGATTTTTCAAAATTATTTTTTATGAGTTTTTCTTTGATTTCGGGAATGGATGATTTTTTTTCCGTTGAAAAGCTGATTCCGGGAATTTTATCTCCATGAGGATCAGTAATAAACATTCCGAATTTCCAGAGACCTCTTTTGTTTGTTGTTTTTACAAGTACTCTGTTCCATCCTTTTTGAAGTTCCACCGGAACGGAAACATTGTTGAATGAAAAATTCTCCAGGTGCTTGTGCCGGTAATGCTCAATGTTATTGACCCATAATTTCATTGGACCGCCGGTACTTATCTGAAAAAGACTTTTCGTTTTTCCGGGTGCGTACACCCATGTTAAAAAATATGCGGTTGAATGTGAAGAGGGTGCTGTTATTCT
>JAWOGE010000163.1:0-13897 GCA_046497165.1 bacterium
CCAAAACGAAGTTGTATTTGTAAACACCGGAGGGAAAAACCTCAAAAGTGAAATAATCGAAATAGACGGTGACAAGGCTAAAGTGCAGGTTTATGAACCTACAGACGGAATAAGATATGGCGATAAAGTTGAGTTCGACAAGAACCTTCTTTCCGTTGAGCTTGGCCCGGGGCTTCTGAAAAATGTCTTTGACGGATTACAGAACCCTCTTAACGAACTTGCCGAAGAGGCCGGTTATTTCCTTCCCCGGGGCATGTATCTTGCTCCCCTCGACAGAGACAAAAAATGGGAATTCACTCCCCTTGCATCCGAAGGCGACACTGTTGTAAAAGCCTCCTATCTCGGAGAAGTTCCCGAGGCTGTCATCAAACACAAAATCATGCTTCCTTTTACATTCATCGGCAAAGGGAAAATAAAAAAAATAGCTGAAAAAGGCAACTATACCATTGATGAGGTCATTGCCGAAGTTGAAGATGAAAAGGGAAAAAATCACAAAATAACAATGACTCAAAAATGGCCCGTTAAATTTCCCATAAGTTACGGAGAAAGGTTATATCCCACTGAACAGCTTGTGACAAAACAACGAACAATAGACGGACCTTTTCCTGTAGCAAAAGGCGGAACTTTCTGTACACCCGGACCTTTTGGATCAGGAAAAACCGTTCTTCAGCATCAGCTTTCAAAATACGCTCAACCTCAAGTTGTTATTGTTGTAGCATGCGGTGAGCGTGCAGGAGAAGTTGTTGAGATTCTTAGAGAATTCCCCAAACTCGATGATCCATCAACAGGAAAAAAACTCATAGACAGAACTTCCATAATATGCAACACATCCTCCATGCCTGTCGCAGCCCGTGAAAGTTCGGTTTATATGGGAGCAACCATCGCAGAATATTATCGTCAGATGGGAATAGACACTCTTATGCTGGCGGATTCAACCTCAAGATGGGCTCAGGCACTTCGTGAAATGAGCGGCCGACTGGAGGAGATTCCCGGGGAAGAGGCTTTTCCTGCTTATCTTGCCTCCCGAATAGCTGAACTTTACGAGCGTGCCGGCGTTTTAAAAAACAATAACAACGACACAGGTTCTCTTACAATAGGCGGAACAGTAAGCCCCGCAGGAGGAAATTTTGAAGAACCTGTAACTCTGGCAACTCTTTCTGTTGTGGGATGTTTTCTCGGACTCAGCAGTGAGCGAGCTCATGCAAGAAGATATCCGGCCATTGATCCTCTTATATCATGGTCAAAGTACAACGACAGATTTTATGAACACGGCGATGAAAAGATGAAACAGCGTGTTGATTACATAAAAAAAGCACAGAATCTTGTAAGAGAAAGTACTGAAATAGGTAAAAAAATGTCTGTTGTGGGTGAAGAAGGGATAAGTACAAGCGACATGATTGTCTACCTCAAAGGTGAATTTTATGACGCTGCTTTTCTTCAGCAGAACGCCTTTGACAAAATAGATACCGCAACTGATATAGACCGTCAGTATGAACAGATTGAACTTGTTAATAAAGTTCTTTCCAAGGATTTTGATTTTGAAAATCACGATGAGGCCCGCGATTTCTTTAAAGATTTCACTGACAAAGTTATTCAGTTGAATTACTTATCCAAAGACAATAGTGATTATGAAACAAAGAAAAAAGAATTGATAAATATCATAGAGGAAAATTAGTATGGTAAAGACCTACAACCGCATTGAACGAATAAAAGGAAGTATAGCACAGGTCAGGGCCGAAGGCGCCAGCCTCAGAGAGCTTGCACAGATAAAAATGCAGGACGGTCGGTCAACCCTTGCCGAAGTTATAGGTTTTGATGAAAATCGAGTCAATCTTCAGATATTTGTGGGGACAAAAGGTGTAAGCACCGGAGATGAGGTTCGTTTTCTCGGCACCCCCATGCAGGTGAGCTGCGGAGAGAGCATGCTGGGCAGAGTTTTTAACGGAAGCGGAGTTCCCATTGACAATGGTCCGGAACTTATTGAAGACAGCAGAGATATCGGCGGCCCTTCATTTAATCCGGCAAATCGTATAATTCCGAGACGCATGGTGAAAACAAATATCCCCATGATTGATATGTTCAACACACTTGTCATAAGCCAGAAAATACCCATATTTTCAATTCCGGGAGAACCTTACAATGAACTCCTCGCCCGTATAGCCGGACAGACAAATGCCGATATTATTATTCTCGGAGGTATGGGGCTGAAATTTGATGACTACCAGTTTTTTAAAAATTACTTTTCCAAATCCGGGGCACTGGAAAAGACAAGCATGTTTATACACCTGGCTTCGGACCCTGTTGTTGAATGCATGCTTGTACCGGATATGGCACTCGCTTCCGCTGAAAAATTCGCCACAGAAGGTAAAGATGTTCTGGTTCTTTTCACAGATATGACCGCTTTTGCTGACGCTTTGAAAGAGATATCCATATCCATGGAAATGGTTCCGTCAAACCGGGGATATCCCGGATCTCTTTATTCCGACCTCGCTACACGCTATGAAAAAGCTGTGGATATAACTGACAGCGGATCAATAACTCTTATTTCAGTTACTACAATGCCGGGAGATGATGTTACACATCCTGTTCCTGACAACACCGGATATATAACCGAAGGTCAATTTTATCTTCACAACAATGTCATAGATCCCTTTGGGTCACTTTCCCGTTTGAAACAACAGGTCATGGGTAAAAAAACCCGGGAAGACCATTCAGACCTTGCCAACGCTATGATACGACTTTTTGCGGATGCGAAAAAAGCAAGAGAGAGAGAATCCATGGGATTTCGTCTCAGTGAATGGGATAAAAAACTTATTAATTATGCTGAAATTTTTGAAAACCGTATGATGAATCTTGAAGTCAACCTCGATATAGATGAACAACTTGATCAGGGTTGGGAAATATTTGCAGAATGTTTTGACAGTAAAGATACCGGCCTTAAAAATGAATGGATAGAAAAGTACGGCAAATGGGACAAAAAGGAAAGTGATTAATGGCCGATATAAAACTCAATAAAACGGAACTTAAACGACAGAAAGATAAACTTTCACAACTTTCCAAATACCTTCCCACACTGCAACTTAAAAAACAACAGTTGCAGACAGTCATAGAAAGAGAACGGTTCAGTGTCCGCAAAATTGAAGATAAACTTAAAAAACAATATGAATATATGTCTGACTGGGCAATACTTTTCACGCAGAAACTTACAATGAATATAAAGTGTTTTTTGCAGATAGATAATATACTTAAAGATACAGAAAATGTCGCCGGAATTGACATACCTGTTTTTTCTGAAGTAATCTTCAAAAAAGCTTCGTACTCCTATTTTGTAATGCCTGCATGGGTGGACCGGGGGGTTGAGGAGATCAGGAAATTAATATCTTTACGGGAAGAACTCAAAATATCAAAAAAAAGAATTGAAATCCTGAACGAAGAACTGAGACAGACAACCATAAAAGTTAACCTTTTTGAAAAAAGACTAATTCCGGAAGCAAAAGAGAACATAAGGCGCATTAAAATATTTCTCGGAGATGTTGAAATAGCAGCCATATGCAATGCAAAAATAGCTAAAAACAAACTGCAGCGAAAAAAAACTGCGGAGGCGGTATAAGTGCTTGAAAACATAAGAAAAATAATCATAACAGGACCTTCTGACAATAAAGACTCTGTTTTGAAAAAACTTCAGAACTTATCTCTTATTGAAGTGGAACCTTACACCGGTGATCTTTTCAAAACGGACGGAAGAGCCACAGACACAACACCTTCAGAAAATGCTCTGAGTGCATTTAAATCCATAGAAAAAATTGAACAACGGACAAAAGAGTCTGATTCATTACCGGAGCCGTCATCTGAAACTCCGGAAAAAATAATAAAAGAACTGCCGAATCTTCTTAAAGAGGAATCTTCTCTCAAAGATCGGGAAACAAATTTAAAAAACAAGCTGTACAGTATCTCTCCGTGGGGGAATTTTGATCTCACACTTATTCGTGACATAGAAAAAAAAGGGAACATTCACATCCAGTTCTGGGATGTATCTTTTAAAGATATTGATGAAATATCCATTGATGAAGCAATTGCCTCCATAGAGATATCAAGAGATCCCAAACGCTGTTATTTCATAACTTTTTCAGAGTCTCCCCTCAGTATAAAAGGATGTATAGAAGAACATTTCGATAAAAGCAAAGAAACTATTCTCGAAGAGATAGAACAAACCGCAGACAAAAGAGAAAAAATAAAAAACAAACTTTTTTCTTTTATTTCCCGCAAAGATGAAATATACAAAATATATCTCCGGGAAAAAAACAGACTTAATCTTCATAAAGCGGCATCGGGAAGTGTCAGCGAACTTGATGACCGGATATTCATGCTCACTGCGTGGTGTCCGGAAAAAAATCTTGAAACCGTGGAAAAAGCCCTCATAGAGGAAAAGTCATCTCTTTTTAAAGTAAAACCGGAAAAAGATGAACAGATCCCCACCCTTCTTCGCAACAACTCGTTTCTTGAAATGGGAGAAGATGTAGTGAAGATATACGACACCCCTTCATATTCTGACTGGGATCCGACATCATGGGTATTTTTCTCTTTCACTCTGTTTTTTGCCATGATAATCGCCGACGGTGGTTACGGTATAGTAATGTTTCTTCTGATGCTCTTTTTCAAAATAAAAGTAAAAAAACCTGCTCCCACTCTGAAAAGATTTTTCAATCTTTCGTTGTGGTTGAGCGGAGCAACTATAATATACGGCATAATAACAGGCTCCTATTTCGGGATGGATTTAGTTTCTCCAGCTTTTTCATTTATGAATCCTGTTACAGATTTTCTGAAAAAAATAAGATTGTTTGACACCACAGACACTGACACAATGATGCTGCTTTCCATATGGATAGGGATGCTCCATATAAACCTTTCCCTCATCCTCAAGGGCATACGCTCCATCATTCAGGAGAGAAAAATACTTCCCATTCTCATAAACATAACATGGATCGCAGCCATATGGGCATTTTATTTCTGGTACGGCAATAAAGACACTGCCTCTGCAGCATCAACTGCACAAAAAGCTTTGACAGCACTCGGAGCATGCGGAGGAGCTCTTGTGGTTCTTTACAGCATATCCACAAAAACTTTGAATCCTTTTAAAATGCTTTTCACCTCTTTTATGGGACTTTATAACAGTGTTCAGTTTTTTGCAGACATACTCAGCTACATAAGAATATTTGCTCTCGGACTTTCAGGAACTCTACTTGCCCAGACATTCAACGATCTTTCCATACAGGTCATGGAAACAGGCAGTGCAGGAATTGTTTTTGCACCTCTTATATTTCTGCTGGGACACACTCTGAACATTGCAATATGTATAATGGGCGGAGTCATTCACGGTCTGCGTCTGAATTTTCTTGAATATTACCGATGGTCATTCGACGGTGGAGGAAGACCATTCAGAGCTTTTAGAAATTTATTAATGTCCAATAACAATTAAAAAAAGGAGAAAATTATGGATTTAGGAACATTGGGACCTATACTTGCTCTCGGCCTTGGAGCCGCGGGAAGTGCTGTGGGCTGTGGAATAGCCGGCATGACCTCCCACGGAATGATGTCAAAAGTCGATGAAGGACACGCAAAATTCGTGGCACTTTCAGCAATGCCAGCATCACAGTCCATTTACGGATTCGCACTTATGATTATGCTAAACGGACGACTTGAAGAACTCCGTGAAGCCGGAACAGACACTTTTTCAATATTTGCAATCGGACTTGCAGCCGGAGCAGCATTTTTGTTCAGTGCTATTTATCAGGGTAAAACCTGCAGCTCTGCAATTCTTGCCTCAGCAAAAAAACCCTCTGTATTCGGCATGAGTTTCGCCGCACCCGGCATTGTCGAATCATTCGCACTTTTCGCACTCGTCGGAGCCATTCTTGTGATGTAAAACCTGAAACATAATCTCAGGTACGATTTTATCAAAAATTGAGCATCTCTTATTCATTTAATTATCTTGTTTGAATAACGGATCTTAAAAGTTGACGCTGGTAACCAATTCGTCACCACACGGCAGAAACAGGAATAATTGTTACAAATGCATCTTTTCCACCTGCATTTTCATTTCCATCCAACCCACCGGATGTAAAGCCGGTAATAATTATATCTTCATTTTCAACAATGATATCATTCGGTCTTTCCTCTCCCGCAGTTCCCCATTGCAGAAAATTGTATTCTCTCCCTTCAGTATCAAACACAGCGAGAAATATATCTGACTCTATTTCACAGTATCTGTTTTTCCCTATTGCTCCTGTGACAAAAACATTTCCATCCTCATCTGCATAGACTGCTGTCGCTCTGTCATCGTGCTCACTTCCAAACTGTTTTGTCCACTCCATTTTGAGATCTGAGTCAAATTTTGTCAGGTATGCATCCGGACAGTATCCTCCGGGACAATCCACTCCAAGATGTTCGTTTTCTTCAAGCGATGACAGGGTATATCCCGTAACATAAATATTCCCTTCACTATCCATCGTAATATCTGCCGGGGAACAACCCTTTGACGAGCTCCAGGTTTCAACATTGCTTTTTTCCCCTTTTTCATTCAATTTTAAGATTACATTATCGTACCATACTGTTTCTCCGGTAGAACTACTGTACCCCGGGTTTCTTCCGGAAACATATACATTACCGTCTTTCCCACCTGTCAAAGCAAGACCTTCTATCATCAAACCTGTTTGATAAACCCATTGTTTTTGACCTTTGGAATTCCATTTTCCAACAAAAACATCCCCACGAAAATTTCCGGAGTAAATGTTTTCATCTATGGAGCCCCATGTCCCTCCGGTAATAAAAATATTACCTTTTTTATCAACCCACATGTTCCGAGCCCAGTCATTATTGTCCGAGCCAAGCTGGTCAGACCAGATCACTTCACCGTTTTTATCAATTTTTATAACAAATACTTCCCCCACTCTGTCATTTTCATTTCCTTCAAAATTACCAAGCGTTGTTCCAGAAAGAATAATATTTCCTTCGTTATCCAAATAACCTGCAGAAACATTGTCCCACTTGTCAGAACCGTAATATTTCACCCATTCTTTTTCTTTTTTCTCATTGTATTTTACAATAAAAGCTTTCTTTTCAAACTCTTCTCCGCTGATAAAATCTTTTCGAGTGTTTCCTGCAACAAAAAGATCTCCGGAATTATCTTTGAAAGAAAAAACCGCATCATCATCTTTCGTTGAACCAAACTGAACACTTTCTCTTTCAATATCATCACCTTCTGTAAATGTTGTATCCGATTTCGAGTCTTTATAAAAATAATCATATTTTTTGAATCCAAAATCATATATTGGAGGTTTTTTTGTCGGATCAGGATGATTTTCATTAAAGCCAACATGTTCGAATCCATAAGCATACAAAAAATCTTCTTTTTCAATAACTCCTTTGAAAAAAATAGCATTTTCATTTACAGAACGGATTTCTGATATAATTTCACCGGAGTCACTGTCAATTGCAAAAAGAACTCCTTCAGCAGGTGTTGTTTTTCTTTCATAGGTTTTTCCCGAGACGATAAGTGTACCGAACCTGTCCATGTGCATAGAAACAGGAACTGTTGACTGATCAAATTCATCATTGTGAATCAACTCCCATAATAATTTGCCGTCCGGAGAATATTTTCTCAGCAATAAAACATTTCCACGACATATCGATGATCCTGAAAGAACATATATATTGTTTTTATTATCCACCAGAACATCCTCCCCTATATCTGCCAACGAAATAGCTTCACTCCCGAACTGCCTGATCCAGAGTATTTCACCATTTTTATCAACCTTTATAAGAAAAGGATCGGGACAGGAAGACCCTTCCGGTCCCATGGGGAGACCGTCACAATCTCCCGGTTCGCCGGCATTTTCCTGTCCTTCCATGCTACCCACTGTATATCCGGTCATGTAAATAGAATCCTCACTGTCAATATCCATTGAGACTACGGTAGAACCTTCCGGGCCCCACATCTTTTCCCATATCAAATCACCTTCAAAATCAGTTTTTGCAAAATATATTGTCGGATAAAAAAATCCATTATTCCCAAAACCGGCTGCAAATCCGGAAAGATACAAACCATCGTTTCCTGAAGCTATTGAATATATCCTGTTTTGCTGTGTGCCTTCAGCACCGGAAGATATATCATGCTTCCATTCTTTATGCCACAAAGGCACTCCTTCTTCTGAGAATCTGGTCAGAAGAAAGCCCTGGTCTGCATTTGTTCCGGCTGCATATATTTTGTTATTGTCGGCAACAGCAATATCGATATAAGTTCGACCTAATTCTACTTCCGCAAAGGAAGCTCCCCATTCGAGAGAAAAATCTCCATCCAGCTTGACAACCACACTGTAATCCACCAATTCATAATCTTCTCCATAATAAAACGGTTCCGTATAGCTACCAACCCCGACATATCCTTCTTTATGGTGTGGAACAATTGACAATATAGAAATGTCCTCGAGAATAAAATCCCAGTTTTCACCTTCCTTTTCTACGCACTCGGAAGTAACATTCTCATCTGCATCAATTTGCTCGGAATTGCTGCATGAAATACAGAGAAAAAGAACTGTCAAAAAAATTTTCATTCAGGCCTCCAATGTCGGATGTGCCGTACGGCACATCCGACTGTTCCATATTAATAATAATTGATCATAACTCATCACACAAATCTGCAAGCGGAGTATCACACAAATTCCATTTGGGATCAAACGGATAATCTGTACAGTCAGAAAGCGTATAAAACCACCCGAGATAGATTCTCACAGGAATCCAACCCCAACCATAGTTAAAATACTCTATGGTATAAGGATTCACGCCAAATCTAATCGAATAAACTAAATTAAAATAACTGCCACATCTTTCACATGCAAGATACTCATCATCATCTGCAATATGTATATATACCGAAGGATCTGTTTCATCACAGTGGGGAACTGTCATACTGCCCGACCCTCCACAGTGTCTCTCTTTGGTTATGGATTCCCAGCCCGGATCGTAAACAAAGTGCTGAGAGTTTCTTTCCCATTTATAAAGATATCCCTCACCAACTATATTTGTTCCACCTGCCAATTCCAATCTTCGATGATTAGGAGACGAGGGATTAAGATAAACCCAGCTCTCAAGTTCACTACTTCTAACACCGTTCTCAGGTTTCCGGACTTCAAGCGTCAATTCAACTTCATCATTTTCAATGAAACTTTTCACATTGCTTACATTTAAAACCTTTGCACCTTCCGGCAAATACTCAATGACAGAATCAAGCAAAACTTCATACTCTATACTGTTTTCTCGCATATATTTGAATGCTTTCTCGGCATCTTTGTCAAGGTTTTCAGCAAAAGCCGAAAATGTAAAAATTGAAACAAACATTATTATCATTGTTTTTCTCATAATATTACCTCAAAAATCAATTTTTAAATAAAAAATTCCTTTTTTTTAAAATTTTGTGATTTTAAAGGTGGCCCTCTTATGGAAGAACATATTATAAAACATGGAATATGTGAGTGAGTGAGTGAGTGAGTGAGTGAGAATATTTCACAAAAACTCCATCAGTGATTTTTTTCAAGCAGTAGAAAAAAAATTATCATAAAACATAACAATTGTCAAGAAGTTTTCTGTTTTTTACTTTAGAGTCTTATTTTTTAACATATCTTCATTAAAAACATCTACAGCTACCAATTTAAAGAAATAGGGGTCGGGCCTCGTTTTCTAGGAAGATTTGTCAATTAGCTGTATTTGCCGGGGTGCCGTGGAACCGGTGTCATGTGCATATGCAGCGAAACGCTTTTTCGTATATTCCAAAAAGGGATGTCCAACGACAACTATAATTGCCCCTGATAACAATTATTATTACTGATTTTTCGTTGGAATGTAATTGAACCTGAAAATCGCCCTTACATTATCCCCGGGTTTTAGTCAGGAATTCGAAGAGAGTATATCTTTTTTTCTTTCATAAAAAGAACTTTTTCCGCACATCATTATTGCTGAAAGAGGTGCTTTCTCCTGAACAAGCTTTCTCATTTGCAGGGCGGTGTTTCTTATATCCCATTGAGCATGTTCATCTTCACGCAGAGAAGAGAGATGATAAAGCTCTCTTAAATTTAAAGTAAGAAGAATACGCCTTCTGTGTGCGTTGGTGAGAACATAAGATGCAACATGCGGAAAAATTTTCATGAGTTTTCCATAAAACTCTTCTGTTTTTTCAATAACTTCTTTAAATTTATGCTCACCTCCTGCTTTTTTTATGCTTTCCGGAAGAGTGACACCGAGCTCCGGATTATAACTTTTTTTAATCTGCGTAGATATACGGTGTCTTTTCATTTGTGCGTAATTGGTGGCACTGAGTATGAGTTCAAAAGTAAAAACAGGAAGTTCAAAATGGCGTGTCATTTTATCCCACATTTCTCTGTGTTCAAAAACAGAGGCCAGCAACTGAAATTTTTCATTATCATCCATACGAAATGCTTTTTCCATACAGCATTCCATGTTGAGACCGCTTACTTCAAAAAGTAGAGCGGCACATACTTTTTCATCAGCATTTTCAGTAAAATCAATTAGTTTTACAGTTTTTTCACTTTCTTTTCCGGCAATATTCGAATCACATATGGTCTCTGCTTCAGATTTTAAATTTTCATGAGCCTCGAGAATATAAGGCGAAGGTTCAACATATTTTATAAGAGAGGGTGCTCTGCTTTTTACAACATCATATAGTTTTTTTCCCAGTTCCCGAACTTCAGAAAGCCTGTCGGCGGCAAAATAACATATCATCTGCTCAAGGCTGCGGGCATTGACTGTCATTCCGAATTGAGAATGAGTGGCGAGAGAAAGTACATATCTGGAATCCTCTCTGGCCCTTCCTTCTATAAAAGCTTTTTTTTCTTTATGAATGTTTTTTCCCGCTTCTTTAAGCATCATATCTTTAATCATGCTGCAGAGAGAGTTGTAAACATTGTTTTGAAGTTCGATAACACTTCTGAATTCATCGTAAAAACCACTTCCGGAAATTTCAGAAGGTATAACAAAATCATTGTTCAGTTTGATATATCTCTGGGACTTTTCTGTGAAGGAAGCGAACCTGAAATCCTGTATTTTTTCAACAGCTATTCTTGATATATTCATAATATCAATATTAAAAACAGCATGTTCTGCAACTGAAGAATGGCCCATTCCGAAAATTATCCGTCTGTTTGATCGTCTGGCTTTGTCTGTTTTACATCGTGCAGATTCGCGTATTTTCGAAATATCCCGTGGATCTCTTGATATTCTGGCATAGGACGATGAAAGTGTTTCCGGCGTGATATTGTCTTGATTCCAACCAGATTTTTCCACAAGCTCCCGAATTATCTCGGCATCAAAATTATATCCGGCAAGTTCAACCTTCATTTTAACTCCTTTCTTTTCTTCATTGAATAAATCTTCGGGAAGGGATATCTCCAGAGGGAAAAACAATCCTTTCTGAATTCAAACCGGAGGAGAGCACCCTTTTAAATTGTTTGTAGGGCATATGCTGTGCTCCCATGGTGGAAAGATGTTTCGTGTATATCTGACAATCTATAATAGGAGCTTTCTGTTCCGACATCACAAAAGCAAGGGCCCTCAATGACACTTTTGATGCATCAGAAATATGCGAAAACATGGATTCTCCAAAAAAGATATTCCCCAAAACAACGCCGTAAAGACCGCCGGCAAGTTCATTTTCCTTCCATGTCTCCACACTTGCGGCAAAACCGTATTGGTGAAGTTTTACATAAGCCCTCTGCATATCGGCTGTTATCCATGTGCCTTTTTGCGTATTCCGTGGAATAATCTTGCATGATTTTATCACTTCGGGAAAACTGCGATTGAAAGTTATTGTAAACCCTCCGTTTTTTAATTTTTTTCGCAAACTGTGCGAAACATGCATATTGTCAGTAAACATTACAAATCTCGGATCCGGCGCCCACCACAATATAGGAGATCTATCGGAATACCAAGGAAAAATACCCTGAGAGTAAGCCATAATAAGTCGATCCACCGTTAAATCACCCCCTATGGCAAGAAGACCGTCCTCATCCGCTTCAAAAGGATCCGGGAATTTCAGACTGTTTTTTGACAAGGGAAACACCGTCATTTTTCTTCCATGCTAAATCTTATTTCACCTTTTCTTACACAAAGTTTTATGGTACCGCCTTTTTTGAGTTTACCAAAAAGCACATCATCAACAAGAGGATCTTCCACCATATTTTTAACTGTTCTATGAATCTCCCTGGCACCGAAGATTTCCGAAAATCCTTTTTCTCCTATAAGAGCGTAAACAGCAGGAGTGGTTTCCAGCTTTATTCCTCTGTTTTCAAGCTTATTTGCAAATTCATCGAGATGCTTTTTAGCTATTCTGTTTATCTGGCTTTGTTGAAGCATATTGAATTTCACTATCTTTTCCACACGATTTCGAAACTCCGGAGAAAAAATACGCTCAACGGCACGGTCAAGTTCACCCATGTTCAGTTCACGATCTCCGAAACCCAGCTGAGCTTTACCCATTTCACGAGCACCGGCATTACTCGTCATTATTATTGTTACATTTCTGAAATCAGCTTTTTTTCCGTTGTTATCCGTCAATGTGGCGTAATCCATTATCTGAAGAAGCGTGTTGAATATATCAGCATGTGCTTTTTCTATTTCATCGAGAAGAAGAACAGCATTGGGTTCTTTTCTTATGGATTCAGTGAGCTGGCCTCCCTGTTCATATCCGACATACCCCGGAGGCGAGCCTATAAATTTTGCAACAGCATGTTTTTCCTGGTACTCACTCATGTCAAATCGATGGAGTGCAACTCCCATTTCACGGGACAAAAGTTTCGCCAGTTCTGTTTTACCCACTCCTGTTGGTCCGACAAACAAAAAACTTGCAACCGGTTTTTCAGGATTTGAAAATCCCGCTCGCTGGCGTTTTATTGAATCCACAACGGCTTCAACAGCGTGATCCTGACCAAAAAGATTTTTAAGAATTGAATTGTGAAGGTATTTGAGTTTTCTCGACTCATCACTGGAGATATTCTTTTCCGGTATTTTTGTCATCCCAGATACAACCCTTTCAATATCCCTTTCTCTAAGAAGTTTTTTCCTATTTTTCAACATGGAGTTTTTTGCACCGGCTTCGTCAATCACATCTATGGCTTTATCGGGAAGATAGCGGCCCGTTATATACTGTTTGGACAAGCGACAGGCCGACCTTAAAGCTTCTTCAGTGTATTTTACATCGTGAAACTTCTGATATCGCTCCTTTAATCCCCGGAGTATTTCAAATGTCTGAAGCTCCGTTGTCTCAGGAATATCTATTTTCTGAAAACGACGAGTCAGAGCACTGTCTTTTTCAAAATGTTTATGGTACTCATCATAGGTTGTTGCACCTATGCATTTCATATTGCTCGATGTTAAAAAAGGTTTAAGTATGTTGGACGCATCGAGAGAACCTCCCGAAACGGCTCCCGCACCCACTATTGTATGAATTTCATCAATAAAAAGAATAGCGTTATCATGCTCCGAAAGCTGAGAAAGCACGGCTTTCATCCTTTTTCAAACTCTCCGCGATATTTTGTTCCCGCAAGCATAGCTCCCATATTCATTCTGAATATAACAGCATCTCTAAGGGGTTTGGGAACATCACCAGTTAAAATTCGTTGTGCAAGGCCTTCTGTTATTGCAGTTTTCCCGACACCGGCTTCACCCACATGAACAGGGTTATGTTTGTTTTTTCTACAGAGAATCTGCATGGTGCGTGAAAGTATTTTTTCCCGACCTATCAAAGGGTCAAGTTTATCGTCAGCAGCCATTTTATTGAGATTTTCCGTAAAATCCTCAATGTTTTCCTTTTTTTTCCTTTTTAATTTTTTTG
>JAWOGE010000309.1:0-4419 GCA_046497165.1 bacterium
GCTCCTCCTGTCAGGTACTGAACCTGCTTTTGTTTTCATTCCTCCTGCTTTTTTTCTGTTTCCGTTTATGAAAACTTTTGAAAATATAGTTTTTATTTTATTTGTTTTTCTTGCTTCTGTTGCCGGTATTTTGCTTTTCTCTTTTGAATTCCCTGAAAAACAGGATTTTTCTCCGCAAAAAATGACTTCAATGATCAACGCAGTATACAATCCCCTTTCCGAAAAAGATACTTCAGCTCTAAGCCACAGTCATCTAAAAGATTTTGTTCAGGGTGCGGAAGCTTTTTATGAAAAAAGATATGAAATCTCTGTGAAGCATCTTTCTGCGGCATCCCATAAAATTAAAGACAATGAATTTCTCGCTTCAATAGAAAATATGAACGGGGCGGCATTTTTCATGATTGGTGACTATGAGCGTGCTGAAGAACATTTCAGCAGAGCTTTTGAAATCAGTCGTTCTCCTTTAGCCGGCTTTAATCTGATGAGATTGTTAAATGAAAAAGGAGATTTTAAAGAGGCTGGCATGCTGGATAAACAGCTTGATTTTTCAGGTGTTTCCACGAACACAAATTTCCCTGTTATTTATCTTCCTTCTCTGAAAAAATTCTTTTCTTTTGTTTTTTCAGATGAAACTTCAGAGGGCTTTTCTTTAAGAAAAAGTTTGATCTTTACTTTTTTGATGATATCGGCTGTGTTTTCTTTTATTTTTTTAACTGTTCTGAGAAAAATTAATATGCGGATGTGTGAAGAGTGTGGAAGTATGATGTGTATTGACTGCTCTGTTTCTTACGAAGGAACAATCTGTCCGGCCTGCAAGATCAGAAAAAAAGCATCTTCGCTACTTATTCCCGAAAAGGAAAGAAATCTCCATAAAATAAAGGTGCGTCGTTTTTATTCGGTTAAAAGGATATATACAATATTTTTTGCACTTCTATTTCCCGGAGGCGGGATGATTTTCGGGGGTAAAGAAACAGGAGGGATTTTCTATGCTGTTGCAGGTGTTTTCACGGCTGTTCCTTTTTTGGCTGAAAACACCGGGATTTTGAACTTCTGCACTCCGTTTGCAGGTGCTTCTCTTTTTCTTATACTTGTTATTGTGGCGGCACTGCTTTACATTTTCAGTATTCTGTCAACTGTTTCCCTTATTCAGGAGTGATTATGACAGCAAAAATACAAACAGGAATAGAAAAAACTGAAGGAACAAAAGGTTTTCTTGAGTTGTTCAGAAAGATACAGGAAAGCTCTCTTACGGGTAAAATGATGGTGTCCTGTCCGGGCGGTTTTTATGAGTTGTTCTTTGTTGACGGGGCAGCCTGTTTTTCTGAAAAAGACGGAATTGATTTAAGAAACTCCCTTCTTTCTGTTCTTAAAGAAAACTCCATGGTTTCGGCTCAGGCCATAAAAGATGCTCGTAAAAAACAACTCAATGAAATCAAAAATGTGGTACAGATTCTTCTGGAAAACAATGAGATATCTCTTTATTCCTACAGTTTGACAACGGGTATTTTGCTTCGTTTTCATACTCTTGAAATTCTTTCTGCAAAATCACAGGATATATCTTTTGAGGTGACTCATGTGCCTGAAATGAAGTCTACCAAACCTCTGGGATTTGAAAAATTTGCAAGATATGTGCTTATTTCTGAGCGATACAGAAGAACACTCAAACTTTTTGTGTCAAAATTTTTCAGAAAGCTGAAAAAAGTTGGAAAAAATTCTAATTTTCGTGAAGGCAAGTCAATATTTCAAACTGTTCTTTCTTCGACAAAAGGTCTGGATGAAACTATGGAAGTTCTTTTGCGGGAGCTTCATGCCGGAAAGTTTAAATTTGCAGCAGCAGTTTCTTTTTCAAAAATAACAAAATACACTGCTTTTCTGATGTTGAGAATGGGAGTTCTGACAGTTGCTGTTTTTTTTATCTGGATACTGTATTCTCAGGTCGATTATAAAAAAGAGAGGTCTGCAGCCTGTGAAAGTTTTGAAAGATACATTGTCTATCATATTGGATTTATGAAAAATGTGTACACTCTGAAAACCGGAAAAGATGCTGATGTGGAAAAACTTTTTAGAGCGGGTTATATTTCGGAGTACTATTATAGAGAATACATAAGATTTGAAAAACAATAAGGAGGAGACACTATGAAAAACCTTGAAAAACTTAAAGTTCCGCCGGAGAAGCTTCGTTTTTATCCTGAGATTCCGAATTTTGAAGGTAAGACTTCTGAAGATATAACGCCCGGCGAGTATTCGTTTTTTCAAAAGAGAGGTTTCGAAGCTTTTGATTTTGGAATCTCTATACAAAAAAAAGGCTTTAACATATATGCTGCCGGACAGTATGGAACCGGAAAAACTTCGAGCATAAGAAAATATCTGGAAAAACATTCGAAAAACGAAAAAAAACCCGATGATGTTTGTTATGTTCATAATTTTAAAGATAAGGACAAGCCGCATATTCTTACCATGACTGCTGGTGAAGGAGAACATCTTGTGAAAGATATGGAAGATCTGCTCGACTATTTGCAGTATCAGATTCCTCGTCAGATGGAAAGTGAAAGTTTTGAAATAAAAAAAGGAGAAATTGCTCGGTGGTATCAGGAAAACAGTCAGGAAAATTATCAACAGATAGAGGAGAAGGCGGAAGAGATAGGTTTTAAATTAAAGACTGCTCAGGGTGGATTGGTTATAAATCCCATTGTTGACGGAGAGTCCATAGGTAAAGAGGAGTTTGACAAGCTTCCCGAAGAGAAGAAAGTAAAAATAAAAGAGAACGAGGAAAAAGTTCAGGAAGAGCTCATAGCGTTTTTTCATAGGGATCGTGTTCTTGAAAAAGAGTACAAAGAAAAACTTGCGGATCTTAAAAAGAATATGGTCAGACTAATTATGAAAGAGCCCATTAACAATCTAAAAAAAGCATATAAATCGAATGAGAGGATAAAAGAGTATCTCAGGCAGCTTGAAAATCATACTGTTGAAAATTATGAAAACTTTTTCATATACAGGGATATAAAAGAGGGTAAGTCAGATAGTGAAAAATATAGAAAACCTGCTTTTTCGGAGTACAAGGTAAACCTTCTCATTAATAACAAGGATACGGAAGGAGCTCCTGTTGTTTACGAAACCAATCCCACTTTTCAAAATATAATGGGGTATTTTGAATATGAGGAGAAGCGAAATTCTCTTTTTACTGACTTTACAAAAATGAAACCGGGTGCTTTACATAAAGCAAACGGCGGATATCTTATAATCCAAGCCAATGATATTCTGAAAAATTATTTTGCCTGGACAGCTTTGAAGCGCTCTCTTCGCAATCGCAACATTGAGATGGATGAGATGGATGTCAACTATCGTTATCGTGCAAATATATTTCCAAAACCTGAGCCCATGCCTTTAAATGTGAAAATTATAATCATAGGGGATGAGTTTGTCTATCATCTGCTTTACAATTTTGATGATGATTTTAAGCGTTTGTTCAGAGTTAAAGCAGTTTTTGAATCCAGAACAAATGTTACCGCAAAGAACACTGAAAAGCTGGTGGAGTTTATTTCAAGAGTAGTCCAGGAAGATTGCGAACTTCCTTTTGATATTTCCGCCATAAGACGAATACTTTTTTATAGTTCGAGAAATGCGGATGATCAGAAGCGTTTCCATATCTGTGCAAGTACCATTGTAAATGTAATTGTGGAATCTGATTACTGGGCTCGCAAATCAAGAAAAAAGAAAGTTACAGAAAAAGAGGTTATAAAGGCCATAGATCAAAAGAACAAAAGACACGATAAACTCAGAGAGAAGTATTATTCGTCCATTCGTCGCGGACTTATTCTCATTGATGTCAAAGGTGAAGAAACAGGCCAGATAAATGGTTTGTCTGTCTACAGTCTCGGGGATTACAGTTTCGGAATTCCTTCAAGAATAACGGCAAGGGCCTGGGCAGGCAAGCGCGGCATAATAAACATTGACAGAGAGGTCAGCCTCAGTGGTTCAATACATGACAAGGGAGCCATGATCCTTGCCGGTTATATAGGAGGACTTTTCGGACGGAACAAGTCTCTTTCTCTTTCCGCTTCCATAGCATTTGAACAAAGTTACGGAAATATAGACGGAGACAGTGCGTCCTCTACTGAACTTTACGCTCTTCTTTCCGCCATTTCAGGACTGTCCATAAAACAGGGGATAGCAGTTACCGGTTCAATAAATCAGAAAGGTGAAATTCAGCCTGTGGGAGGAATTAATGAAAAGATAGAAGGTTTCTTTAATATATGTAAAATAAAACGACTTGATGGAACTCAGGGTGTCATTATACCTAAACAGAATGAGGAGAATTTGAATCTGAATGATGATGTCGTAAAGGCTGTTTTAGAAAACAAGTTTCACATATGGGCCATAACAAATGTAAAAAGAGGCATAGAAATTCTTACCGGAAGA
>JAWOGE010000329.1:0-4759 GCA_046497165.1 bacterium
TTTTATGTTTGATTCGGCTCTTCAGATATATGAGCGGGTTTACGAAGAGTATCCTTATTCTGAAATGGCTCCCAAGGCTCTTTATCTTGTTGCATACAGCGCAGAAAACAGTTTTAATTTTGAAAAAGCTCTTAAATCATATCAGCTTTACAGTGAAAAATATCCTGATTCTGAAAATACAAACACAGCTGTATGGAATGCGGCTTTTTTGAACGAACGACTTCAGAATTACAAAAAAGCGGCAGAATATTATAAAAGATACTACTCCATGAACCCTGACGAACCTGAAGGGAAAGAGGCACTTTATATTGCATCCGACATATACAAACAGTCCGAAAATTGGAAACGGATGATTCGGGAAAAAGAAAATTTCATAAGCCGGTTCAGAAACGACTCTGAAGTAATAAATTTTGTTATGGATTGTTTTAACGATATCGCGGATGTTTATGAAAAAAAATTGAACAACTGGCCTAAAGCCCGTGAGTACTATGCACAGATGCTTGATTTTTATGAAGCACTTGAAGATAAAGAAGAATACACGGCATATGCCGCTCATGCTGAATTCAAATTGCTGGAAGATGATTTTAACGAATTTCTCGAGATGAAGATAACAGGTCGGGATGACGAACAACTTGCCGAAAATCTTAAAAAGAAAAGTGAAAAACTAAAAGAACTTCTCAAAGCTTACGGAGAAATATTTAATTACGGTGTTTTTAACTATACCATAGCCTCCATATATAAACAGGGACGCTTATATCAATCTTTTGCAGATGCTCTTTTCAGTGCTGAACCGCCATCCGGTCTGAGTCTTGAAGAGGAAGATATTTATATGGAAATGCTCAGAGAGCAGTCAGAACCTCTGGAGAGACAGGCTGTTGAAATGTACAGGAGAGCAGTTGAACGCGCAAATGAGCTTAAAGTTTTTAATGAGTGGACTCAAAAGGTTGCGGAAAGACTTGCAGCTATGCGTCCGGAAGAATATCAGGTAGGTAAAAAACCGGAATTTGTATTGCAGTATGATTTCGAGTCGGGTTATGCTCCCGCCTTGTCTCTGAATAAAAGAGAGAAGAAGGATTATAGCGAGCAAACTCTCGGAGACATGCCTGAAAGCATTTCTAAAGAAGATGAAGAACTGGAAATAAAAGGAGACGAAAATTCTGGAAGTGTTGACGATGAAAAGAAAGTTGTACCTGAATCAGAAGAGGGGAAAGAATGAAAAAGATTAGATTCCCGTTTGTGACGGTTATTTTGCTTTTAATGATTTTTATCATCTCCTCATGTACGACACCTGTGAAAAAATCTCCTGATGTTTCTGATGAAAAGGATATCGTTTCTAAAGATGATAAAAAAGAAGATTCCGAAGATAGAGAGAAAAAAGAGACTGAGCTTAAAGAGGAAGATAAAGAAAAGGAAGAGAAAAAGGTTTATGACGGCAAGCGTTATGTAGGTCCGGCTAAAAAAGATTTTGAAAAAGGTTTGTCTGCTTATTTCTCGGACGGGTGTGAGGGTGCTGTTCCTCAATGGAAACAAGCTTTCGATATTGACAAGCACAAGCACATAGCTTTTAATATTGCTCTTTGTTATGGAAGAATGCAAAACAGGAAAGAAAGTGCACGCTGGTATCTTGAAAGTTTCAAACTTGACAGGGAGTTTGTCAAGCCTCTTTATAATATGTCGTTGATGGATATCCGTGCGGAATCTTTTGATAAAAATTTTTATTTGAAGCAGGCTGAAAAAGTAACGGATCCGGTAGCCCGGTTGAATTTTCTCGCCTGGCTTTATCTTAAAACGGGAGATCTTGAAAAAGCCGAAGATTTTGCAAAAAAGGTCATACAGAAAGATGAAAAAAATGTTGAAGCTGTTGTCACCCTTGCGACAGTTTATTTCAAACGGGAAATGATCTCTCTTTCAAGAATGGCTCTTAAAACGGCGACTCAATGGGATGAAAACAACTATAGACTCCAGCGACTTATGGGTGTAATAGAGATGCAGAGAGGAAATGAAAGAGATGCTGCTAAATATCTACGGAAGGCTCGGGAAATAAACCCTGAAATGCCCGAAGTAAGCAATCTTCTCGCGGTTCTTTCCATGAAAATCGAAGAGTGGGAAGAAGCACGCAAGGAGCTTCAAACCGCTTTGTCCATGGCACCTGATTTTAAAGCTGCTAAAATGAATCTTGCCATAGCTTATAAAGGTCTTGAAAAATTTCAGAAGTCAAAAGATATTCTCAAAGAGCTGGAAGAGTTCTATAAAAAAGAGAAAAATGAAAGTATGCTTGAAAAAGTATACTATAATCTGGCGATTCTTTATCTCGATGCTGATGTGGAGGGGGATAAAAAACCGGAGCGATACGACAAAGCAGTTGCCTATCTGGATAAATATTCTGAATATATAGACAAAAAAAATCATGCTGCAAAACAAAAAATAGAGGAGTATAAAAAAGAAGCTCAGGTGGGGCGTAAAAAGCTTGAGTTTTACTGGAAGATGAAAGAGAGGCGTGAAGCAAGGCAGAGAAAACTTGAAGAGGAAAAAAAGAGATGGTTTGAACGAAAGAAAACTGCTTACGAAAAAGCCAGAGAAGAAGATACCATAGGAGCTTATGAAGAGTTTTTGAAAGATTATCCCGTTGATGTTGAAGATCTTAAAGAGCTAAGCCTTTCAGCACAGGAAAGATACTCTGAATTGAAATTTGCGGAGAAAAAAAAGATTTTTGAGGAGATAAAAGATCTTGATGACCTGGAGAAATGGAGTAGCTTTGTAGAAGATTATCCTGTTGCCGAAGATGAGGGAAAGGATGACATGACGATTTTTGCCGAGCAGCGTATTGAAGAACTTACGGAACCGGAAGATAAAGATGTTGTTGAAGAAGCTGCTACTGAAGAAGATGTTGCTGAAGAAGATGTTGCTGAAGAAGATGTTGCTGAAGAAGATGTTGTTGAAGAAGCTGCTGCTGAAGAAGATGTTGCTGAAGAAGATGTTGCTGAAAAAACAGAAGCTTTTAAAAAAGCAGGAGAGCTTGATACTGTAGAGGCATGGGAGGATTATCTTTCGAACTATCCGCCGGATGGAGATGATGATCGTTTCGCTTTGTTTGCTGTAAAACAGATTCAGAAGTTGAGAGAAAAAGAGGAAAAAGAAAAGGAAGAGAAGAAAGAGGAAGAGATCCCTCCTGAAAAACTTGTCGCTTTCAGGGCAGCCGGTGAAACAGATACAATAGAAGCATGGAAAGCGTTTTTGGAGGAGTTCCCTGTGGCCGGTAAAGATGACAGACTCGGTAATTTTGCTAAAAAACGCATAAAAGAACTTGAAGAAAAAGAAAAATGAAGGTAAATTAAACATGCTGGTTTTTTTGTTTAAAAAGGGGCTTTTGTTTTTGTTTCAGGAGAGATACAAATGGAATTAGTTGAAAAAGTTGATTTTGATGAAAAAAATTGTATCTTTGCTATTGATGGTAAATTTGAGTGAGTTTTAGGTATGGGATTTAAGATGTTAATTTTTGTTTTTGTCTTTGTGGTTTCTTTTGTTTCTGAACTTGATGCCCGTCGTTTTGTATTTGAGGAGATAAAAATTGAGGGTAGAATACAGAAACCGGAAGCTATGTATTTTTTGCAAAGGGCTCGGTTTCGTTATGAAATGTTAAATTTGGAGATGAGTTTTATTGGCAATATAAAGGAAGCGATTTTTAAAAAGGACGCTTTCTGACGGTTTTATAATTTTTATTTTGGAGGTTTATTATGAACGCAGCTGCTGAATTTTATCGTGGTGGTGGAGTTTTCATGCATTTTATTTCACTTTGTGGACTTTACATTCTCGGTGTAACTATTTACAAATTTATTTTCCTTCTTGGAAAATTTAACACCAACGGTCCTAATCTCATGAAGCAGATTCAGAAACTTGTAATGGCAAACAATGTTGACAAAGCGATCAAGCTTTGCACAGCAACCGGTGATTCTGCACTCGGCAATGTAATGAAAGCAGGTCTTTCACGGGCAAACAGAGGTGAGCTTGAAATTCAGAATGCCATTGAAGAAAAAACACTTGAGGTTACACCTAAAATTACAAAACTTGTTGATTCTGTTCTTGTTTTTGGTAACATCGCTACATTCCTCGGACTTCTCGGAACTATTTTTGGACTGATTGAAGCTTTCGAAGCTGTTGCTCATGCTGCTCCTGAGCAGAAATCGGCTATGCTTGCACAGGGTATTGCTATGGCCATGAATACTACAGGTTATGGTCTTATTATTGCTATTCCCGCAAACTTTTTCGGTGTTATCATGAAGGGTTTTGTCAACAAGCTTCTTTCTGAACTTGATCTCTATTCTGTAAAGCTTGTTAATCTTCTTGTAAGCAGAGAAAAGGGAGCGGCGAAATAACACACACATTAGATTTTGGAGGATGAATAGTTATGGCTAAAAAAAGAAGAAAAGATGAACTGCCGCCGATGAACATGATTCCGGCGATGGGTCTTATTCTTATTCTTATTCCTCTGCTCGTATCCGGTATGGAGTCTGTAAAAATTGCGGTTATCAATGTTGCGACTCCTCAGATCGGTCCATCATCCACACAGGAAGATCCGGAAGACAATCCTGACGAGAAGCCCCTGAAACTGACTGTTGCAGTTACGGACAGGGGGTTGACTGTATTTGTCAGAGGGCAGGTTATAGAAAATGAGAATGACCCTCTCGGTCCGACTATACCAAAAATTGACGGCGAGGAAGACGATGAAAAGAAAAAAGTTTATGATTATGATAAGCTAAAA